>JBFYWS010000595.1:0-3475 GCA_041310935.1 Desulfobacteraceae bacterium
TTGCCATCCCACACAAAGGAGCTGAGGCCCATCTTGCGGGTCAGCCTGTTCGCTTGGCGCACAGGTTGGCAACCCGCTCGGCATGTTGTTTGAGGCGAATATCCTTTTCGCCGAGCATGGCCACCACCATCCTGGCGATCTCGAGCAGTTGCTCTTGTTCTGCGGGAGTTACAGCGGGTGCTGGTTTTTCGTTCATGACGAGCGATCCTCGATCCTGTGCGTGTTCCATTTGGTCCGGCAAGGCTAAAACAGGTGGGCGAGTTCCCTGACGAGACCCTTGGTTTCTTCGGCGACCTTCACGACCGTCTCCGGCGCCATCCCCAGAAGGCTGGCGGAGCGCAGCTCAGCGGGGTCGATCTTGGCCGTTTCCATGATGCTGTAGCCGATGATGCGGGTCACCATGTTGGCCAGGTTGACGACCAGACAGTCCTTGGTGACTCCGGCGTCGAACTCGTTTTTCTCGTGCAGGGAAACCGCCCGGACAAAGGAGTCGTTGAAGCCCCAACGCTTGAGCATGATGTTGCTGATGCCGAGGTGCGCCTCCTGGATGTTGGCGACGACCAGTTTCATATCCAGGTTCTTGACGGCCGGCTCCTCGGAAAAGGCCTTGAGCATGAAGGTCTTGCCGATGTCGTGCGTGAGGCCCATCAGGAACAGCACATCGATATCCCCCAGCTTCAGGAACTGGCCAATCAGCCTGGCGCAGAAGGCGGTGGCGATGGAATGTCCCCAGAGTTTGTCCATCAGCAGTCGATAGTGGGGATTCTTGGTTTCGTACATGCTCTTGTGGGCAATGGCCATGACGACATTCATGGTTTCCTTGAGGCCGAGGCGCGGGATGGCTTCCCGGATGGTGCGGATCTCCTTCATCCCCCGATAGACCGGGCTGTTGGAGATGGAAACCAGGCGCAAGGAGATGACGGGCTCGCGCTCGATCACCGCCGAAAGCATGTCGGCCGTGGCGTTCGGCTGGTTGATGACGTCCTGGAGATTCTGGACCACCTGGGGCATCACCGGCGGGACGATCTTGCCGCTGGCAAACTTCTGCAGGATCTGCGTGAAGACTTCCTTGATGTTGACGCTCTCCTTCTTCTTGCTCTGCATATACTCCTTGGAGACGCCGGAGGTGGATTCGATGAATTGGGCGAACTGATCCACCAGCGTTCCGTCGAACTCCTTTCCCGAACGCTGGATGATCTCCTCCAGGGCGGCCATGTTGTCGACACCCTTGTGCGGGAACCGGGGAGATGTCAGCCAGTCGAAGCGGTCGAAGAGCGCGATCAGTCTCGCCCCCAGGGGGATCTCCTCGCCTTTCTTTTTGTCAGGGTATCCGCTGCCGTCCCAGGCCTCGTGGTGGTGGCGGATGGTCGGCAGGGACTTGCTGACCATGCTGAGGTGGGACAGAAGTTTTTCAGCCAGGGCGGGATGCGCCTTGAGCGCGGCCTGCCCCTCCGCGTTCAGGCCCTCTGCGGTGGGGGATAGCTCGGGCGGGCCGAAGATCAGACCCAGGTCGTGCAAAAGCGCGGCAAAGTAGACCGCGTCGATATCCTTGGGCGGCAGAACACTGTGTTTTTCGCAGAAATGCGCGCAGGTGTTGGCCACCCGTTCGCAGTGCTGCCGCAGGTGCGGGTCTTTTTCCTCGATAACGGCGAGCAGGGTCTGCACCATTTCCATGATGAGTTCCCGTGACTCGCCGCCGGGTCTGCCGACAATTCTTTCCGCCATAAGGCCGCACTCCCCGGGTTATGCCCAAACGCAACACGGATGTACCCCCCTAATAGATGATCTTACTATGAAATTCGGTTGACCGCAAAGTTAATAGAGGCGCTGGTGACACCGGCGATTAAGGTTTGACACTCCCCGGCCTTTTTCTTATTATCCGCATCGCAGTCGATTTGCCTGAAACGCTTCCAAGGAGCGATCCCGCCATGAACTCCTTCACCACCCTGAACCTGGATTTCATCGAAGAACAATACGCCCGATGGACAGCCGACCCGGCCTCCGTCCCCCCGGACTGGCGCTTTTTCTTCGAAGGCTTTGATCTTGCCGCCTCCGGCCGGCTGCCGGCGGCCGGGACCGCCGACGCAGACCAGGTGCTGCGCCAGGCGCGCGTGCACGCCCTGGTCTCCCGCTACCGCGAAATCGGGCACCTGCTCGCCTGCCTCGACCCCCTGGAGGCCTGCCCCACCGAACACCCCTTGCTCAGCCTGGACGCCTTCGGGCTTGCCCTCGCGGATCTTGACCGGACGTTTTTCGTCCCCGACGGTGCCGCGAACCTCAAAGCCCCGCTGCGGGACATCCTGGCGGGCTTCCGCGAGACCTACTGCCACTCGATCGGGGTGGAGTTCATGCATCTGCAGGACCCGGACGAGCGCCGCTGGCTGATCGACCGCATGGAGCCCGTGCGCAACCAGCCGGCCCTCGACCCGGCCGCGCAGCGCCGCATCCTGGAAAAGCTCATCCAGAGCAGCGTCTTCGAGCAGTTCCTGAACACGAAGTACGTCGGCGTGACACGTTTTTCCTTAGAGGGCGGGGATGCCCTCATTCCGGCCCTGGATGCCCTCGTGCAGCAGGCCGCCCATTCGGGCTGCCGCGAGATCATCCTCGGCATGGCCCACCGCGGCCGGCTCAATGTCCAGGCCAACGTCATCGGCAAGCCGTTCACGGACATCTTCAGCGAGTTTGAAAACTGCTACGACCCTGAAAACCTCATCGGTGCCGGCGACGTCAAATATCACAACGGATATCTGGGCGACGTCCGGACCGCGGACGGACGCGATGCGCGCTTGTTCCTGATGAACAACCCGAGCCACCTCGAGATCGTAAACCCCGTGGTGGAGGGCTTTGCCCGCGCCCGCCAGGAGCTTGCCGGCAGCGGGGCCGACAAACAGGTCCTGCCGCTTTTAATCCACGGCGACGCGGCCTTCGCCGGCCAGGGGGTGGTGGCCGAAACCCTGAACATGTCCCAGCTCGACGGCTACCGGACCGGCGGGACCATCCACATCGTCGTCAACAACCAGATCGGCTACACGACACTGCCCGAGCACGCCCGCTCCACGCGCTATTCCACGGACATTGCCAAGATGCTCATGGTGCCGGTCTTCCACGTGCACGGTGAGAACCCCGAGGCCGTGGTGCACGCGGTGCGGCTGGCCACCGCGTATCGCTGGGAGTTCGGCAAGGATGTGGTGATCGACCTCGTCTGCTTCCGCCGCTACGGCCACAACGAGGGCGACGAACCCTATTTCACCCAGCCGCTGATGTACGAGCGCATCCGTGAGCGGCCGTCGCTGGACCGAATCTACGCGGGTGAGCTCATCGACCGGGGTGTGATCGGCCAACCCGAGATCGAACGCATCGCCGGCGAGTACCGCAGCCGCCTGACGGCCGACTACGATGCCATCCACGGCAGCGTGTGCGTCTTCCCGGAGCACCGCTTCTACGAGAACTGGAGCGCCTACAGCGGGGCCTATTC
>JBFYWS010000615.1:0-3189 GCA_041310935.1 Desulfobacteraceae bacterium
GATGATGGACCCGCGCTACCGGGATGTGAAAAGAGCGGACATCCCGATGGTCAGCCTGAAAAACGGGGTTGAAATCCGGGTCATCTGCGGCGACGTCGCCGGGACAAAGGGCCCTGTGAAGAACATCGTCATCGACCCACAATACCTCGACGTTTCCGCCCCGCGCGACTCGGAATTCATCCACACCGTAAAGCGCGGGCACACCGCATTTGCCTATATTTACGAAGGCAGCGGCCGGTTCGACGACCAGAAGGGAAAATCGGCGGCCGGCGGGAGCCTGATCCTTTTTTCAGACGGGGACCGGGTGGCGGTGAGGGCAGGGGAGGAGCCGGTCCGGTTCCTGCTGGTTTCGGGAAAACCCATCGGCGAGCCGGTGGCCTGGCGCGGTCCCATCGTGATGAACACGCAAGCGGAGCTGAAGGTCGCCTTCGAGGAATACAGCAACGGGACCTTCATCAAACACGGGTGACGCTCGCTACCAGAGCCGAATGTACTTCTTCCCCTCACGGAGCTCGCCGCGCACCTTCTCCATGTGCCGCAGGGCGGCGATCTCGCGTTCGAGGTCCATGGGTGAGACATTCAAGCGTTCGACCAGGTGCTCGGGGGGAGCTCCGCCGGTCTCCTTCAATATCTCCAGTATCTTTTGCTGCAGATCGGTCAGGTCGAATTTCCCGCCGAGATTCTTGCCGAAGGACTTGGCGCTGTGCACCGCCCACGGGTCGCAGGTCTTGGCCGGCGACAGCGCGTCCATGTAGCAATCTTCACATAGCATCCGGCCAAGGTGCTCCTGCTCTTCGCCCTCAGGAATCGATGTCTCGCAACGCGCGCATTTCATAATTTAAAGTCACCCTCCGAAGAAATCTCGCCATTGAACCGCGAATCATAAAAAGGACCGCATTCCTTACGGTCGAAGATTCCCGCAGCTTGCTGCAGGGATCTTCAATCCATCGGTCTTCAGCCGGTTTTCACCAGCAGCCGATGAACGAGCGGAACCTTTCTGAAGTGCAGAAAAACCCCGAGCTTCCAGAAATCTATTTTCACGCGCCGAATTTCCGCTTTGATGGTGTCATCTCCACGGCAAAACGAAGTGATGCACACTTCCGGCCGCAGATCGGGCGGAAAGAGGCACGGTCCCACGCCGTGTTCCAGGAAAAGGCAGTTCGAGGTAAAAAGTGGGTCTTCACGACGGATGCACTCCTCTATCTTTGCATTTAACGCGGGCGTCGCGGCCAGGATGTAGACGAAATCCGGTATCCCGAAAACGGCGTCCAGTTGTAAATTCCGGCAACAGAGGCCTTGGCACTCCTTCAGGCAGCCTTCCAGGCGCAGGGCTGCGGCGGCGTTCAGCCTTCTTTCGGCATCCTGGATCTGCCGACAGAGGTGCGCCAACAAAGGCCGTCTTTCGGAGGGCCATTGCCGGACGATTTTAGCGGACTGGTGGTATGAATACCGCAGACTCATTTTGCGCTCCGCTGGAGGTTGCCCCGATCTTACCCCTGGAGGCCTTCGCATGCAAGCAGCGAACGGTCGATGGGAATCCGAACCATGTTTTAACAGGGTGTTGAAAAACTGCGCCTGAGGCCGTGAGCCGGCGTTGTGCGGTTTTTGTAAATGCTCATCCGCCTCAGGCGGACTGCGCTTTCCAAAACGCCGCACGCCTTGGCTGACGGCCTGATGCTTGTTTTTCAACACCCTGTTAAACTTTCTGAATTGGGGATAGACAGGGATCAGCACGCGCCGTTTAGAACCGAAATTGGCTTTCTACGAAGTCATCAAGGTTTGATGTGCCGCTCGCTGTGGTAGGTGGCGATGATTCCCGCTGAACACGTCAAGACCGCACCGGCAAGCGTCAGCCCGTCCAGGGTCTCCCCCCAGATCAGCCATCCCAAAAGCGCGGCGAACACCACGTTTCCGTAGTTGAATGGCCCCACCTGTCCGGCCGGGGCCAGGCTGTATCCCTTGGTCAGGCACATTTGGGCCATGATCGCCAGCACGCCCATGACGCAAAGCATCCCCAGTAAATGGCCTGTGGGGTTTTGCCATGTCCATGCCAGCGGAATGGCTGAAACGAGGGTGCCGAACACGGTGAAGTAGAAAACAACACGCACAACCGGCTCGGTGACGGTCATGCGGCGAATGCCTACTATGGCCAGCGCCGCCAGCAGGCCGCTGGCAAGCCCTACCAGCCCGGCCGCTTGAAACAGGCCGAAGCCCGGCTTGAGAATCAGGGCTATGCCAACGAACCCCACGATCACCGCGATCTTTGTCTGCCGGCTGACCGGTTCCTTCAGCCAGAACCATTCGATGATCGGGATGAAGATCGGCAATGTGTAACAGAGAAGCATGGCATCGGCCAGGCGCAACAGCTTCAACGCGATGAAAAAACAATACATGGCACCCAGGCCGGCCGCGGCTCGCAGCAGGTGCAGGTGCATGCAGTTGGTTTTAAGGCTCAGGTTCCGGTGGCGGATCGCGAGCCATGGCAGCAGGAACGCCATGGCCACCGCGTTGCGGAAAAAAACGACGACCTCGATGGGCAGATCCACCGATATGGCTTTGACAAGCGCACCGACCCCGGCGAACAGCAAGGCCGATGTGAGCACCAGCAAGCCGCCCGCCAAGGGCCGATTGTGGCGGGCGACTTGTAATGTCAGGGGTTCCATGGATGTTGACCTAAGAAATCTTCACGGCCCGGCGCCGGCGAGAGTGCCGAGGTAGATGGGTTTTACCGGCATGCGCACCGAGGGCAGGGGCAAGCGGGCGAGCGGTTTTCCAGTGAGGGCGGCGAGCACATCGAGCAGAATCGTCTTGCAGGTGCTGCCCTGGCAGATGCCCATGCCGTAGCGCGTGACCTTCTTCACTCCGGACGGGGTGTCGAAGCCCTCGGCAACCGCCCGGCGCACGTCTCCGAGGGTCACCTCCTCGCAGCGGCAGACAGGCACATCATCCGGCAGGCTGCGGATCCATCCGGCCAGGTATTCCGGCGGGAAGGTGTACTGGTTGTTGAAGTAGCGCGCAAACTCCATTTGGCGCCGCCGCATCTTCTTGAGCGCGGAGATCTCCGCCTTCATCGCATCGGGTTTCAGCAGGCCCATCCGCCGCAGGATCCCAAAGCCGGCCAGGCGGCCCTCGGTCAGGGATTTGGCGGCTCCGCCGACCGCCGTGATCTCGCCGGCGGCATGGATACCG
>JBFYWS010000012.1:0-12129 GCA_041310935.1 Desulfobacteraceae bacterium
TTGGTTCGGTCGCGTTCCGCCGCCGTGGCGGCCAGCACCTTGCGGGAGAACTCCCGGACCATGCTCTGGATCATCAGTTGCTCATCGGTGAGTTTGAATGTCATCGACTAATCCCTTTCATCATAACGAACCACCGCACGCCGGGCGAAAAGTTCGATGGCGGGCCGAGACGGGCGAAGGCAGCGCGCCGTTGACGCACGAACACCGGGTGGCGCAAACCAAAAGCCAGCGCCATTTTTTGGCCCGTTTGCTTCACCCCGGGCCTATGGCCCGTAAACCACCACCAAAAGTTCCGCCTCTTCGCTGCCGACATTGCGCAGCTGGTGGCGAATCCCGGAATTGAAATGCAACGAGTCGCTGGTATTTAAAAGGTTGACGTTCTCACCGACGATCACCTCGATACGGCCCCGAAGCACGTAGATGAACTCTTCGCCTTCGTGCAGGTAGCCCACGCCGTGGTGCTCCGCCATGGGGTCGATGGTGACCTGAAAGGCCTTCAGGTGCTTGTTCTCAGCGCCCGGGGTGAGGGTCTTGTAGGCGTAGTTCTCCGTGCGCTTGGTGTAAGCCTCGACCCGATCCTTGAGCACGGCTTCCTGCTCCTGAAGCAGAAAGCCGGAATCCAGTCCCAGGGCCCGCGAGAGCGACAGCAGGGTGCCAACCGGCGGAATGATATTGCCGGCCTCGAGGTCTTTGAGGTAGTCCACCGCAAAACCGGTGTCGTTGGCCACCCGTTCGAGGGTCAAATTTTTCTCGAGTCGCACCTTCTTGATCTTCTTGCCGACCGGTTCGAGCTTGCTTGTTTTTCTGGTTGCCATGCGCCCTCCTTTTGTGCTGGCTGGGGCCTGCGGCCTGCAGATTGAGCGGCGGCCGCAACGCCCGACCGCAACCCGGTCCCCCCGTGCGGGGAAACCCGCTTAGTACTCGTAAAAACCGCGCCCGGTCTTGCGGCCCAGCCAACCGGCCTCGACGTATTTTCTGAGCAGTGGACAGGGCCGGTACTTGGAATCCTTGAACCCGTTGTAGAGCGTCTCCATGATCGCCAGGCAGGTGTCGAGCCCGATCAGGTCCGCCAGCGCCAGGGGCCCCATGGGGTGGTTCATGCCGAGTTTCATGACGGTGTCGATGGCCTCCCGGCTGCCCACACCGTGATAAAGGCAGTAGACCGCTTCGTTGATCATCGGCAGCAGGATGCGGTTGGCGATGAAGCCGGGGTAGTCATTGGCCTCGGCCGGGGTTTTGCCGAACTTCTCGCAAAGCGCCAAGGTCGTTTTAAAGGTCTCGTCGGAGGTCACCAGGCCGCGGATGACCTCCACCAGTTTCATGACCGGCACCGGGTTCATGAAGTGCATGCCGATGACGTTGGTTGGACGGCCGGTCTGGCTGGCGATCCGCCCGATGGGAATCGAAGAGGTGTTGCTGGCCAGGATGACCCCCGGTCGGCAGATGGTGTCGAGGTCCTTGAAAATCTTAAACTTGAGGGGCTCGTTTTCGGTTGCGGCCTCCACCACGAAGTCGGCTGCCGCCATGTCCTTGAGGTCCACGCTGGGCTTGATGCGGCCCAGCAGCGCGGCCTGATTTCCGGCGCTGAGCTTGCCCTTGTCCACGGCGCGCTGAAGATTTCGGGTGATACTGGCAAGACCTTTTTCGACAAATTCGGTCTTGATATCGTTCATGATCACATTGAGCCCACTGGCCGCCACCACCTGGGCGATACCGTTGCCCATCTGCCCCGCACCGACTACGCCAAACGTCTTGATCTCCATTTTATGTAGTCACTCCTTCGATGGAAAAAATTTACAGCACACCCGGGGCGCCAAGCGCCGAAATGGTCTTCAGCGCCGCAGCAGCAGGGCCACGGCCTCGCCGCCGCCCAGGCAGAGCGAGGCCAGGCCGACCTGCTTGTCCTGTTTGATCATTTCGTAGAGCAGGGTCACCAGCAGCCGGCAGCCACTGGCGCCGATGGGATGCCCCAGAGCGACGCTGCCGCCGTTGACGTTGACCCGCTGCGAATCGATCCCGAGTTCACGCATGACCGCCACGGTCGAGCCGCTGAAGGCCTCGTTGATCTCGAAGAGGTCCACCGCGTCCATGCCGAGCCCTTCTTTTTTCAGGCATTTGGGAATCGCAAGGATCGGCGCCACCAGCACGTATTTCATGTCGATGCCGGCCGAGGCCTGGGCGCCGATGGTGGCCATGACCTTGCAGCCCAGCCGCTCGGCGGTCTCGCGCGCCATGACCACCGTGGCCGCCGCGCCGTCACTGATGATGGAGCTGTTGCCGGCGGTGGCGAACCCGTCTTTCTGAAAGGCCGGCTTCATTCGGGCCAGCATCTCGTAGGTGGTCTCACGCGGGCATTCGTCCCGGGCGAAAACCAGCGGATCGCCCTTGCGCTGGGGCACCGCCACCGGCAGGATCTCGTCCTCGAAGCGCCCACCGGCGATGGCGGTCAGGGCCCGGCGGTAGGATTCAGCCGCATAGCGGTCCTGGTCCTCACGGCTGACCCGGTATTTCTGGGAGCAGAGGTCGTTGGAAATCCCCATGTGAAAGTCGTTGACGATGTCCCAGAGGCCGTCGTGCACCATGTGGTCCTGGATCTGGCCGGCCCCCATGCGGTAGCCGAAGCGCGCCTTTTCCAGATAGTAGGGCGCCAGGCTCATGTTTTCCATGCCGCCTGCGACCACCACGTCGGCGTCGCCCAGCTGGATCGCCTGGGCCGCCAGCATCACCGATTTCAGCGCCGACCCGCAGACCTTGTTGATCGTCAGGCACTCGACCTCCCACGGCATCCCGGCCTGAACGGCCGCCTGGCGGGCGGGGTTCTGGCCGTAGCCGCAGGGCAGCACCTGGCCCATGATGACCTCGTCGACCGCGGTCTTCGCGATCCCGGCGCGTCGCACCGCTTCTTCAATCACCAGCGCCCCCAGGCGGGTGGCGCCGATACTGCCCAGCGACCCGTTGAAACTGCCCAGCGGGGTCCGCACGGCACTCACAATCACGGCTTCTCTCATTCGTTTTGCTCCCTTCACGGGGCCCCCGCCCCGAATGCGGTTCTTTGCTCCAGCGGAAGGCGCGCACGCCCTGCGCCCGCCGGCGGCTACATGTTGCGCCGGTACTGGCCACCGACGTCATAGAGCGCGCGGGTGATCTGCCCGAGGCTGCAACAGCGGACGGTGCTCACCAGTTCGGCAAAAATGTTCTCTCCGGAGAGCGCGACCTTCTGCAGCCGCGCCAGGGCCGCCTGCGACTGGTCCGCGTGGCGCTGCTGGAAGTCGGCCAGACGATTGAGCTGCGAGGTCTTCTCCTCTTCGGTGGCACGCGCCAGTTCCAGGCAGGAAATGCCCTCGGAGAGCTCGCCGGCCGGGTCGACATCGGGGTCGCGGAAGGTGTTGACTCCGATGATCGGGTACTTGCCTTCGTGTTTGAGAATTTCGTAGTAGATCGACTCCTCCTGGATCTTGCTGCGCTGGTAGCCGGTTTCCATGGCTCCCAGGACGCCGCCGCGGCGGGTGATCTGGTCGAATTCGAACAGAACGGCCTCCTCCACCAGGTCGGTCAACTCTTCCACGATAAAGCTGCCCTGCAGCGGGTTTTCATTTTTGGCCAGGCCCCACTCGCGGTTGATGATCAACTGAATGGCCAGCGCGCGGCGCACCGACTCCTTGCTGGGCGTCGTGATGGCCTCGTCGAAGGCGTTGGTGTGCAGGCTCTGGCAGTTGTCGTAAATCGCACACAGGCCCTGGAGGGAGGTCCGGATGTCGTTGAACTGGATGTCCTGGCTGTGCAGCGAGCGGCCCGACGTCTGGATGTGGTACTTGAGCATCTGGCTGCGGGCCGATGCGCCGTACATGTCGCGCATCGCCACCGCCCAGATCCGGCGCGCCACGCGCCCGATGACGGTGTACTCGGGGTCCATCCCGTTGGAGAAGAAAAAGGAGAGGTTGGGGCCGAAGCTGTCGATGTCCATTCCGCGCGAGAGATAGTACTCGACATAGGTGAAGCCGTTGGCCAGGGTGAAGGCCAGCTGCGAGATGGGGTTGGCCCCGGCTTCGGCGATGTGGTAGCCGGAAATGGAGACCGAGTAGAAGTTGCGCACGTCGTTTTCGATAAAATAGGCCTGGATGTCGCCCATCATCTTGAGGGCGAACTCGATCGAAAAGATGCAGGTGTTCTGCCCCTGGTCCTCCTTGAGGATGTCGGCCTGAACGGTGCCGCGGACATTGGAGAGCACCATTGCCCGGATCTTGTCATACTCCTCGGGAAGCGGGGCCCGGCCGTTTTCCTCCTGGAACTTGTCCACCTGCTGGTCGATGGCGGTGTTGAGGAACATGGCCAGGATGATCGGGGCCGGTCCGTTGATGGTCATCGAAACCGAGGTGTTGGGCGCGCACAGCTCAAAACCGCTGTAGAGCACCTTGACATCGTCCAGGGTGCAGACGCTGACCCCCGAGGTGCCGACCTTACCGTAGATGTCCGGGCGCAGGTCGGGGTCGTAGCCGTAGAGGGTCACCGAATCAAACGCCGTGGAGAGGCGCTTGGCCTCATATTCGGTCGACAGCAGGCGAAAGCGCCGGTTGGTGCGCGCCGGGTCGCCCTCGCCGGCGAACATGCGCGTGGGGTCCTCGCCCACCCGCTTCAGGGGGAACACCCCGGCGGTGTAAGGGAAGAAGCCCGGCAGGTTCTCGCGCCGCATCCAGCGGTAGATTTCACCGGGATCGGTGAAACCGGGCAGTGCCACCTTGGAAATCTTCTTGCGCGCCAGAGACTCGGAGGTCAGCGGCTGCCGGATTTCGTGGCCGCGCACCTCGTAGACCAGCTCATCCTGGCGGTAACGGTCGCGCAACCCGGGCCACTGGGCCACCAGCTCTGCGGTTTCCTTGTCCAGCGCCTTCTGCGCCTTGGCCACCTCGGCCTTGAGACGCACCACCATCTCGGAGACGTCGCCCTCGCTTGGGGGGGCGTTTTCCAGGGTCGCGGCCGCCTCGTTCAGGTGCCAGATCCGGCGCACATTGGCCGCTTGGCTTTCGGTGCGCTGGTGATAGTGACGCAGCGTGTCGGCGATTTCCGCCAGGTAGCGGGTACGCTCGGGGGGAATGATGATGGTCTTGGCGGTGGAGGTGCGGGTCTCGGGCCGGGGCAGATGCGCCGTGAACTTCACCCCGATCTTTTGATCGATGGTGTCCAGGATGGCGTGGTAGAGGGCGGTGACCCCATCGTCGTTGAACTTGGAGGCGATCGTACCGAAGACCGGCATCTCTTCCGGCCGCCGGCTGAAGTCGTTGCGGTTGCGCTGGATCTGCTTGCGAACGTCGCGCACGGCATCCTCGCCGCCGCGCTTTTCATACTTGTTGACCACCACCAGATCGGCAAAATCGAGCATGTCGATTTTCTCGAGCTGGGAGGCGGCCCCGAACTCGCTGGTCATGACGTAGAGGGACACGTCCACCAGGTCGATAATGTGCGAGTCGCCCTGGCCGATCCCGGCGGTTTCGACGATGACCAGATCATAGCCGGCGGCCTTGACCACTTCGATGGCCTCCGGCAGCGCGTCGGGGATCTCGATGTGGGAGCGCCGCGTGGCCAGGCTGCGCATATAGACCCGTGGGCTGCCGATGGCGTTCATGCGGATGCGGTCGCCCAGCAGGGCGCCGCCGGTCTTGCGGCGGGATGGGTCGCTGCTGATGATCGCCAGGTTCAGGTCCTTCTGGTCGTGGAGCAGCCGCAGGATCAGCTCGTCGGTCAGGGACGACTTGCCGGCCCCACCAGTGCCCGTGATGCCGATCACCGGCACCTTGCGGCCGCCCAGCTTGCGGGCCAGTTCGGCTTGCAGGTTGGCGAGATGCCCGTTCTGCTGGGCCTTGGCGGCCTCCACCGAGGTGATCAGGTTGGCCACCAGTAGCTTGTTGTCCGGGGAGAGCGCCGCGAGGTCGAAGCCGTCCTCCCTGGCACGTTCGAAGTCCATGGTCCGCACCATGTGGTTGATGATGCCCTGCAACCCCAACCGGGCACCGTCTTCGGGGGAATAGATCTTGGTCACCCCGTGGGTCTCAAGCTCACGGATCTCCTCGGGCACGATCACACCGCCGCCGCCGCCAAAGACCTTGATGTGGCCCGCATCGCGCTCCCGCAGCAGCTCCACCATGTACTTGAAAAACTCCATGTGCCCGCCCTGGTAGCTTGAAACGGCGATGCCCTGGACGTCCTCCTCGATGGCCGCATCCACGATCTCCTGCACCGAGCGGTTGTGCCCCAGGTGGATGACCTCCACCCCGGTGCCCTGCAGGATGCGGCGGAAGATGTTGATGGATGCATCGTGGCCATCAAAAAGCGACGTTGCCGTGACGGCCCGGACGTGATGTTTGGGTTTGTAAGCTTCGGTTTCGATACTCATGCCCCCTCCTTGTTGTTCACCTATGCGGCGTTGATTCGGCCCCAATCCAGGGGCGGCAGCGATAAACGCCGCGTGCCGCCCATCAGCGACAGACCTTGCCGGTGCTGATCCCCAGGATAAAATCGATCTGCAGCGCGATGTAATCCTCGATGCTGTAATGACGGGCCAGATACCAACGCCGAAAAGCCCACATATGCCCCAACACGCAGATGTTGTGGGCCACGAGTTCGATGGATTTTTCGTCGATTTCGGGCAAACCGCCGCCAGCCGTCAGCTTGGCCAGGACCTTGACGAAAATCCCGGTGATCGCGACTTCGTTTTCCAGCACGCGCTTGCGCCACTGGGCCGGCAAGGACTGGGTTTCCTGATAGATCAGCAGGAACAGGTCGCTCATGCGGTGGCAGACCAAAAAATATTCGCGGATGACCTCGGCCAGGGCCGCGCGCCCGGTGGTCACGCGGGCGAGGGCCTCGGCGACGCCATGCTCGACCTCATCGTGAATGGCCTCACAGACCAGGTAGAGCACGTCCTCCTTGGAGGCCACGTATTCGTAAAGCGAGCCGATGGAAAAACCGGCGGCGGCGGCAATCTGGCGGGTGGTGGTTTTGTGGAACCCTTTCTCGACGAACAGCGCGACGGCGGCATCGACGATCTGGCGGCGGCGTTTTTCGACGAGATCGGGGTTTTTGATCTGGGTGGGCACATCATGGGTTCTGTCGGCCGAGCGCCTCATGGGGTACCGATCTCCAAAATTTTGTTTGAAATAACGCGCGAAGTGTGCCATCGTGGGCGCTCACCGTTATATGAACGAGCGCTCAGTCATAGCTACAATGCAGTACCCCGCTTGTCAAGTCTTTTTCCATCGCTGCAGGCTGCCCGAATGGGGCCGCGCGGGAGTCGCCAATGGAAAAGAGCGAAATCGTCGCCACCCTCCGCAAAACCGACCCGTTTGAACTCCTGGAAGACGGGGTCCTCGAAGAGCTGGCGGAGAAAGTCACCATCCGTCACTATCGGCCGAACACCTACGTCTTCCGCCAGGGGGACGTCAGCCTGGACGCCCTCTTCATCATCGTCGCCGGCCTGGTGGAAATCACCGCGCGCAGCGACCGGGGTGTGGAATCGGTGATTGCCGTGCGCCGGCCGCACGACTTTTTCAGCGAAACGGTGGTCCTCTCCCAGCAGCGCTACCCGGCCTCCGCCCGGGTCAAGGAGGCCCTGACCTGCTGTCTTGTCAACCGCCGCGACCTCGAGCGCCTGATCTACAGCTATACCGAGTTTTCCGGCTTTTTCAACACCCTGCTGGCCGAGCGCATGCGCCTGCTCTATTCCGGGATTGCAAGCGAGCAGTCCTACGAAGCCTGCGGAACGAGCGAATCCCCGATGTTCCGCAAGCGGGTCAGCGAGGTGATGAGTGCGCCGGTGGTCACCTGCCAGACCCACGACAAGGTCACGGCGGTGGCCCGGACCATGGACGAGCTGGACATCAGCACCATCGTCGTACTGGACCAGGAGCGCCGGCCGCGAGGGGTCATCACCGAGAAGAGCATCGTCAAATACCTGATCGCGGCCCGGACCTGTCCGGTGGAAACCTGCCGGGCCGAGACCATCATGAAGAGCAACATCGTCAGCATCGCCCCGGAGGCTTTTCTGGGACAAGCCCTGGTGACCATGATCCGCAGCAAAACCAAATACCTGCTGGTCATTGAACGGGGCGACCTGATCGGGATCGTCACCATGGTGGATCTGATCAGGACCCGCAGTACCGGCACCCTGCTGCTGACCCAGGACATCGAGAGCCAGCACGATCTGCGCGGCCTGGCCGCCATCAGCCGCGAGGTGGACAGCATTCTTCAAGCGCTGGTGACCGAAAAGGCCGGCGTGCGCGAGATTTTCGAGGTCATGTCCGAACTTCACGAACGCATGACCCGCAGGGTGCTGCAGCTCTCCGAGGAGCGTATGCGCCTGGAGGGTTGGGGACCGCCGCCGGTGGACTACTGCTGGATCAACATGGGCAGTGCGGCCCGCTACGAACAGACCCTGCGCACCGACCAGGATAACGCCATCATTTTCGACGACCCGCAGGGGCAGCCGGTGGCGGAAGTGGACGCTTATTTCGCCCAGCTCGCGGCCTTTGCCGTGGACGGGCTGGCGGAATGCGGCTTTGAGAAATGCGTGGGCGGCGTCATGGCCACCAATCCCAAATGGCGTAGGCCGCTGAGCGCCTGGATCGAATCGATTCAGGAATGGACGCGCTCCTACGATCCCGAGGATACCCGCACCCTGACGATCCTCCTCGACTACCGCCCGATCTGGGGCAACGTGGCCCTGGCGGAAAAATTCCGCGAGGCCATCTTTGCGGCCTTCAAGGCGTCCCTTGCCGCCCGCCACATGATGACCAAGGACGACCTGCAGTACAAGTTGCCGATCAACTTTCTGGGGACCTTTGTAACGACCCGCAGCGGCCCCCACAAAAACCAGATCGATCTCAAAAAGGCCGGAACGCTCCACATTGTCAACGGTATCCGCATCTTCGCAATCAAAAACGAAATCAGCGAGCCCTCCACCTTCGGCCGTCTGCAGCGACTGGTGGAACTCAAGGCCATCCCCGCGGAGGACGCCGAACTCTTCGAAGCCAGCTTCGAAACGCTGATGATGTTCCGCATTCGCGAGAACGTCATAAAAGCGCGCCAGAAACAGCCCCCCGACAACCATATCGACCCTTACAGCCTGCGCAAACGCGAGCGCATGATCTTGAAAGACGCCCTCTCGGGGGTGTCCCAACTGCAAAAACTGGTCAACAGCCAGTTCAACGTGACCTGGCTGCAGCACTGGGTCTGAAAACCGACCGGGGTTAAAAATGTGTCTTGTTCAGGGTTTATTTTAATACCCATCCATTCGAGGCGCTTTAACTCAAAAACATCGCAAAAAACGTTTGACAAACCCGAAACAGTGACGGTAAGATGCCGCTTAATTTTTGACTGAGCGCTCGTTCATTATAGTTGCCTGATTTTTTCCTTTTTTTTTGGTCTTTTTTGTGCGACTGAGCGCTCAATTAATTCGGTAAACGAAAGGAGGTGCCCCCACCGCGAAAGAGTGTCAGGCTTTGCCGCAGGAAGTTACGGCTCCACCGATCGTTACGCCCCACAAATAAGGTCAAAAACAGGCTGTCGTTCAACCCTGGCAGCCGGGGGCGAAAGGGTTTCCCACTAGGCAGGAGAGAATGTCCCAATCCCATAACATGACCGATTACGACAAAACCTATGCCGAGTTCAGGTTGGAGGTGCCCGAGTTTTTCAACTTTGCCGGCGACGTTGTCGACAAATGGGCCCAAGACCCTCAAAAACTCGCCATGTTATGGGTTGACGACACCGGCAACGAAGTGCGCAAAACCTTTTTGGACCTCGTCAAAGCCTCCAAAAAACTGGCCAACGCGCTGACCGCCCAGGGCGTCAAGCGCGACGACGTCATCATGGTGGTTCTGCCCCGCAACACCGAGTGGTGGGAAACATTAACCGCCAGCATCCGCATGGGCGCCCTGTTGGCTCCGGGCACCAGCCAGCTCACCACCAAGGATCTCGCGTTTCGGGCCAACAAGTCCCAAGCGGCCTGCCTGATCACCACCCACGACATCGCCGCCAAGTTCGAACAAGTCCAAGACAAGTGCCCCACGGTCAAAACCAAAATCGTCATCTCCAGGCCCCGTGAGGGCTGGATCTTTTACGACGAGGCCCTGGCCGCGGCTTCCGAGCAGTTTGAAACCGTCAAGACCCGCAGCACCGACAACTGCCTGGTTTACTTCACCTCCGGCACCGTCGGGTTCCCCAAAATGGCCCTCCACACCCACGCTTCCTACCCCATCGGCCACCAAAGCACCGGGCGCTTCTGGCTGGACCTGCGGCCGGAGGACCTGCACTGGAATGTCAGCGACACGGGCTGGGCCAAGGCGGCCTGGAGCAGCTATTTTGGTCCCTGGAACTGCGGCGCGGCGCAGTTCATCCACCACACCGACCGCTTCGACCCGGTCAAGACCCTTGACCTCCTGGAGCGTTACCCGATCACCACGATGTGCGGCGCCCCGACCATCTACCGCATGCTGATCCTTCAGGACCTCAGGGCGTACAAGTTCCCCGCGCTGCGGCACTGCGTGGGCGCAGGCGAACCGCTGGGCGCCGAGATCATCGAGGTCTGGAAACGCGCCACCGGCACCACCATCCGCGACGGCTACGGCCAGACCGAAACGGTGCTGCTGGCCGGGAGTTTTCCGTGCATCGCGCCGCGTTTCGGTTCCATGGGGAAACCGGCGCCGGGCATCGACCTGAGGGTCATCGGCGACCACGGCGAGGTGCTGCCCCCCAATACCGAAGGCGAGATCGCGGTCCGGGTCAAACCGGTGCGCCCGGTGGGGCTTTTCAAGGAATACTGGAAAGAGCCGGATCGCACGGCTGCGGTCTTCAAAGGCGACTGGTATCTTACCGGCGACCGGGCCTACGTGGACGAAGACGGCTACTTCTGGTTCGTCGGCCGCAGTGACGACGTGATCCTGACCTCCGGCTACCGCATTGGGCCCTTCGAGGTGGAAAGCGCCCTGATCGAACACCCGGCGGTGGCCGAGTCGGCGGTGGTTTCCAGCCCGGATGCGACCCGCGGGGAGGTGGTCAAAGCGCTTGTCGTCCTGGCGCCGGGCTGGACGCCCGGCGATGAGCTGGCCAAGGAGCTGCAGGATCATGTCAAGAAGGTTACCGCACCCTACAAGTACCCGCGCAAAATCGAATTTGTAGAGGCCCTGCCAAAAACCGTGAGCGGTAAAATCCGCCGCGTGGAACTGCGCAATGCAGAATGGGGCAAAGGTTGAGAATCAGACCGGGCCGCACCCGGTCGACAGGGAGATTTCCGACCGCGATGGTCTTGCGGGGTGCCAAGACGGCGCGGCTAAAACCCAAACCGACGGGGAGCGGCCAAAGCACCGGGCCGCTCGCCGCCAACCGACACTCACCACAATAGGGGGAGGTTATCATGTTTAAAGGTATGCCCAAGATTTTCTGGATCGGCATGGCCATCATGTATGGCTGGTGTTTTTTCTTCATGTTCCTCGAAATGACGATTCCCGGATTTCCGCTGAAGCGCTTTCTGGGCGTTCCCGCCTGCTACATTTACAACTGGATGATCGCGCTTTTTCTGATCAACGTCTTTGTGTCGTTTCTTTTTTATTGGTCTGAAGAGAAAAGAGAAGAGCTGAAGGCCAAAACCAAAGCATAAGCGTAAGGAGGAGATCCAATGGGAGTCAATCCAATCGTCATACTGGGTTCTGTCTTGTATTTCGCGGTTATTTTCTGGATCGGCTGGTCTTCGCGCAAGGCCTCGCTGAACGCCTCGGACTATTACGTGGCCGGCCGCAAGGTCGGGGCGTTCGTCAACGGCAGCGCCCTGGCCGCGACCTATTTCAGCCCGGCCAGCTTCCTGGGGCTGCCCGCATTCATCTTCATCCTGGGCTACCCCTTCTGGTGGGCCCTGGTCGGCATCATCGGCGGAATGCCCATCGCGACCCTGCTGACCGCCGCGCCCATGCGCAAATACGCCCCGACCTCGTTCACCGACTACTACGCCGACCGCTACGACACCAAGTGGATGCGCCTGGTGGCGGGCATCCCCACCCTGATCGGCGGGCTCGCCTACGTGATCCTCTCCATCGTCGGCACGGCGCTCTTCCTCCTGGCCATTTTAAAGCTCAACTTCACCTTTTC
>JBFYWS010000074.1:0-3432 GCA_041310935.1 Desulfobacteraceae bacterium
GGTCCTTCCCCAGCAGATCCAAGGCGCGAACGCGCCGTCCCTGACTGGTGAAGGGGCGGGTGAAGGGATCAAGCACCTTGTGTGCCGGTGAGCGATCTTCGAAGGTTGCGATCTGGTTCATGAACCGATCATTGATTTGCTTGGACACTTGCCCACGGACGGAGGCATCGGCGATTCCTTTTCGCATGGGCATGCGTTGCTTGGGTCCGTCATTTGGCTGGCCCTCCTTATGGCGGAAGATCTTGAACTGCCCAGGGAAATTCATCGTCGTTTCAGCGCGCAGGTTATTCAAGAAGTTGTACAGTTTGGCGCTGTTTCCATTCACCCAGTGCCGAATACACACGCCCTCTTCCCACTTGGAAATACGGGTCATGATTTCTGGGTTGCTGCCAGCGTAAGGCTGTCCGTCGAGCCTGACGGGTCTACTGAAGTAGCGCAACAGACGTTCCCCCGTGCCCGTGAACAGCGCGTGGCGCACGATGTTGTCCATGAGTGGTTTGAGATCATCTGGGCTTTTGAAGATGTAGTCGGTTGCCCATTCGCTTTGCCAGAAGGTCCAAGCGTAAGAGAGGCGGTCTCCCAGGATATCCTGCAACGCGGGAAAGACCGTTGGCAGGAAGCTGTTGAGTAGTGAGTTCCACGGAGTGTGGTATTGCTGGTCGAGGATGTGCTGCGCGGTTTCTGGCTCATCGATATGCAGAAACTTGTTTCCCTCACGGATCAACTCGATCCTTTTTTGCTCAAGTCCACGGCGTCTGCCTGCGTTTGGTGCGGGATCGCCACGAGGCGGAGGACGTCGCGCAGGCGGTCTTCCTGACGCTGGCGCACAAGGCGGCCTCGTTGCGTCGCGACCGGTCGGCCGGCGGCTGGCTGCACACGGTCGCGCGGCGGTTGGCCAAGGACGCGCGCAACGCGCGCTTCCACCGGCTGGCGCGGGAGGAACAGGCCATGCGTGAGCCGTCGCTCAGGACCGGGCCGGAAGCGGAACCCGGGCTGTTACGGGAGCTGCTCGATGACGCCATCGGGTCGCTGCCCGAACGGTACCGGCATCCTCTGGTGCTGTTCCATCTGCAGGGTCTTTCCCTCGACCAGACCGCTCGCCAGTTGCGTCTATTCTTTCAATATTAGCCGATACGAGGATTCCGGTCTTCTCATCCGGCGGTTCTGCACTTAACCCAGGATCGACACTTGGTGCATTGCACCATGCGGCCAAATTTGTGCGCTCGTTATGGGGTAAGGACTTATGAAGACGAGGTGCTAATGCAGACCGAAAATGTAGGGGTATAAAACTATTTCATCAATTACATTTTTATGCTTGAACCCATCCAGTGTTCCATATACGATATAGTCATTCCTCAAGCGGAACAAGGCGGTGTGTGCTGGCCAAACAGGAAAAAAACGATAACGGCCTCGAGCGCCAGCGAGCGTGGATCCATCTATGAACATCGTTACCCCTGCCAATCGACAGAACACGCTCGCGATCCTCGCCACGCTCGGGGAGTGGGCCGCCTGGGGTTTTTATGAGGCGCTGGATGAACCGTGGCCACGGAGCTACGGCCGTGCCTTTCGCCGGCTCTATGAGCGCATGGACATTGTGCTGGCGCCGGGGCACCGCCTCGTGCCGTGCGAACCGCTCCCTCGCTCCAGGACTATGCAAAGCCATCAGACTTGGACGGCGGCGAGCCTGATCTGCGACTTCGAACACAACGCCGGCCTGCGTCTCAACTGCAACATCGCCGAGGAACGGAAAATCCAGTTTCCCGCGCAGGCCGCTTTCATTGACCATCTCTGCGCCGACCTGAAGGGGCGTCTCCCGTACTTCGGCGGCTACACACACAGCAATCCGGACATCCGGCGGGTCGTGGGCGAGGGGTTCGTCGCCATGGTCCAGGAACTCGACCAGGAACTCCGGTCGGTCGAGGCAGAGCGCCAGGCCGCACCGTCCACGGAACTCGACGCCGCCCGGAACCTGCTCCTGGCCCTCAAGGACTACACCACGGGTGTGGCGGCCTTCCACCGCCGCATCAGTGAGGCGCTGGCACAAGCCATAGCCGGCGAAGCCGACGCCCATCGCCGCGATACGCTCGCCACCACCGCCACGGCCTGGCGCAAGGCCTTTCTGCATCCGGCTGGGTCCTTCCTCGAAGGACTCCTGGCGGTCCATTTCTGCTGGATGCTCGACGGCCATGACAGCATCGGGCGCTTCGACCAGGTACTCGGGCCGCTCTTCGACAAGGATCTGGCCGATGGCCGCCTCACGCTTTCCGATGCCCGGGAGTTGCTGGACGAGGTCTGGCAGTATTTCGAGCATCTCAACGGCTGGAACCTTCAGATTGGCGGACGCACCCCCGAAGGCGGCGATGGCTGCAACCGCCTCACCCTCGAATGCCTGGAAGCCTGTCAGAGAAACAAGTTCCGCCGCCCGAACGTGGCCTTCCGGATCACCTCGGACACGCCGGACGCGGCGCTCGAACACGCCTTGCGGGTGCTCGCCAACGGTTCAGGTCGCCCCGCCCTCTACAATGACGATCTCTATATCCGCACCCTCCGGGAACTGGATCTGGGGCTGACGGAGGCGGATGCGCGGGAGGTCGGCTTTGGCGGCTGCACGGAGACGATGATCCCCGGCATGTCCAACGTTGGCAGCCTGGATGGCGAGATCAACCTGGCGTGGTGCCTCTCCCTCGCCCTGCGCGACGGCTACGACGCGATGCAACAGCGTCAGGTAGGGCCACACACCGGCGCCCTGCCCAGTTTTGTCACCTTTGAAGAGCTGCTCGCCGCCGTCCGTCGGCAGATCCAGAACGCCACGGACCAGCATGTAAGCTGGCTCAAGGACGCCTTGCGCCGTCGCTTCACCGAGGGCGACCCGAAACTCTACCGCACCTTCTTCACCCGTGACTGCGTACGCAACCGCAAGTCCTTCGAAGGGGGCGGCGCCCGCTACAACTGGTCGGTCGTTTCCTACCATGGCATCGCGAATCTCATTGATTCGCTCTACGCCGTGAAACAACTGATTTATACGGAGAAATGCATCACGGCCGCTGAACTGACCGCCGCGCTGGATGCCGATTTTGCCGGACCGCAGGGCACGGCCGTGCGCCAACAGATCGCGGCGCTGCCGAAGTTCGGCAACCATCATCCGGAGGTGGACGCGCAGGGCCGCGATATGATCGGCTTTGCCTGGCGCGAGTTGCTGGCCCACGAGACTCCGCGCGGCGGCCGTTTCCTGCCGTCCTGCATCCTATTCACCACATACTACCAGGCTGGACTGGCAGTGCCAGCTACGCCGGACGGGCGGAAAGCCGGCGAAGTGCTGGCCGACTCGGTCGGACCGGCTCAGGGACGGGACCTGCTCGGGCCAACCGCCCTGTTTAACTCCGTGGTACACCTCCCCCTGACGCTGGCGGCCGGCACACCGATCCTCAATCT
>JBFYWS010000088.1:0-2714 GCA_041310935.1 Desulfobacteraceae bacterium
CAATCTCTTCGCCGGCCGTCGCAACGGCAGCAGGGCCGCTCAGATAGTGCCGGAAAGCCCCGGAAGAGAGCGCCCCACGACAGAGACGACCGACGCTGCCGGTGAGGAGGTTATCGAAACCCCGGGGGCGTTATCGAAGCCGGGGTCTCTTTTGCGGCGGCCCATGCGGACGGCAGACCCCTTCGGGACTCGATGGGAGTCGACAAAATCGCTCAATTTAAGTAAAAATACCGTCGGGGAACTATTTTGTAGACATGTCGTTTTCAATATGCGAACATATTCATGTATCTGTCGCCATCTGCCCCGGCTCCATCCCCGACGCTGCCGTTTTCTTCAAACTGTTCCGGGTGTTGGCTGATAACCCACCGGGGGCAGATCTGAATTTTTAAGCGTGCACGGCCGCTCTGCCCCGCGCGCGGTGTGCCGGCGGAAGCCGGGCCTTCGCATAAGGGCGATTGCAACCCGCGGATGGTTGCTCCGTGCGTTTGAACCGGGCCAGCCGATAGTGGCGCGATAGTTGCATCCACATTGCTACAAACCACCGAAGTCAAATACGAAGGAGATAAATTATGAAAGCGCGTCTTTGGGCATTCATGGTCATGGCAGTTCTATTGGTCGCGTGCGCTCACATGGGAAACACTCAGCCGGCAATGACCTGCAGCGTCGCCATCCCGGAGGGCTGGAAGCAAGTTCCCACCGATGAGCCCATTCTGTTCATCACCAAAGACGGGGGCTACAAGCAGTTCACGCTGGTGCAGGAGCGCCCCCTGAGCAAACCATTCCAGTTCACTCAGAGAACGATCGATAAGGGCATGGTCCCCCAGCAGGCGGCGGAGGTCGTGGTCAGGGAAATTGTTTCCGACCAGAACATCCGCAACTTCAGCCTGCTCGAAAACGTCCCGGCCAAGATTGCCGGGTACGACGGGTTCCAAATCACCTTTATCTTCACGGACGAGGACGGGTTTTTCTTTAAGACCATTTATTACGGGTTCATCAACGGCGACCTCTTCTACAGCATCCGCTACGGGGCCACCAAAGACGAGTATTTCGACAAGGATCTCAAGACCTTCGAGGATATACTGAAGAGCTTCAAGCTGATGGCGTCCAAGTAAGCCTGAAAGCGGGTTGAAAGCCCCGTCCGACACCAAGAGAGGGCCTTGTCCCCGCGGCGTGAAACAGATGAAGCTGTAAGTCAAAACTCAAAGCTGAAATACGCAAGAGGGGGTCGAGGTGTCCGCTAAGCGGCCCGTGAGCCGGTTCGCCCGAAAAAAACCAGTCGCTTTTTCTTCTCTGCCGTGATCATTTTTTCGGTTCACCGAAAAAATGCGCGATGTGGTTGCGATACTGCGCGGCGACGTCGCGATTGTGGACCACGAACATGTCGCCGTCGAGGGTGGTGACGGGGCGCTCGGTGGCGGTGAACACCTCGAAGGTGCGGTTGACGATCTCGTCGGCCGACATGATCTGGTGATGGTACCCCAACACGTAGTGCAGGTCGACCCGCTGTTTCTGGCGTCCCCACGCCAGGTGCCTCAGGCGGTCCCGGATGTCGTCGATTTTCTCCCGCATGATGCGCACGGGCAGGCGGTTGAAGTTCTCGTCGAAGGCTGAAAAATAGATGTTGGCCGGAAACACCGGCTGCATCCCCAGCACCCGCTCGAAGGTCTCCTTGGCATAGGTGTGCGCGGCGAACTTGATCTTTGTCCCGAGCACGTCGCCCTTCAAAGGCTTGGTATCGATTTTGCGAGGCTCCCCGAACTTGATGGAGAGGTTGACCTTGCGCTGGTCGGCCAGAAACTGGCGGACGACGTAGCCGATGTCTTTGAGGTAGATCTCCTGCGGGTTCACGCCGGCCTCGTGCATCCGGGTCAGTTCCTGGAAATTTTCGTCTTCCAGCACGCGCTCGTAAGCGACGTTTACATCCACGATGTAAACGTCGACACCCGTGTCCAGCGAGGCCTCGATGTCCATTTGAAAGGGCAGGTGGTGGAAGCCGTCGAATTTCCCGGTGTAGGTCCGGCCGGTTTTGACCTCGTCCATCTTCAGCAGGTCCAGCAGGCTGGACCGGACGGTGGAAAACCCGGGAAACGTGAGGTACATTTCCTTTTCCATGACGAGATGCTGGCGGTAGGCCCGGGTGAGGGAGAGGGTGTCCTTGCGGCCGAGCTTGATCTCCTCCCCGTTGGGCTGTTTCAGGGCTACCGGCTTGCGGAACACCTTGAAAGCCCCGCGGCGGGTGAGGTAGTGCGCCACACTCAGGGGGCTCTCCTCCTGCGGGCTTTGGAAAGATGAGCCCGTGAGTTTGGGCAGCAGATCTCGGAAGATGTCGATGTCGTCCAGAAAGAGGTTGCTGCCGCCCTCGATCAGAACCCGCAGGCCGTGCTCTCGGAAGAGCACCGCCAGCAGGATGAAATCGGCTTCACTGAGGTGGTTCGGCTTGAAGGTGACGGCGCAGCCGGGGTTTTCCCGGCGGAAGCGCTTGATCGCCTCCAGCCCCACCGCCCGCATGTTGAACGTGTTGCCCCGGGCCAGATTGTAGATCAGGGTTTCGAGCGGGCCGATTTCCTGGTAGTCGTGCGCCATCAGGTGGAACATCGGTTGCATCTTGTCGTAGAGATTTTTTTTCATGGCGGCAGCGAGTCGTTTACGACGGTTGAGGGTGGATCATTCCACGCTGACCCTGAAAATAGCATTTCAGCCCATCGAAATCAAAT
>JBFYWS010000089.1:0-3509 GCA_041310935.1 Desulfobacteraceae bacterium
CCTTGTGGCCCAGCGATTTGAGATACCCCGTGAGGCTGTTGACGGAATAGAGCGAGGCTGCATTGTCCACCAAGCGGTGCGCCAGATCGGTCACCGCCTTCGGATGGGAAACATCCTAACGTTCAACCAAATCCCGAAACAGGATGGTCTGGAAATATTCCTGGTAGGTCTTGATTCTCAAGTTAAGGTGGCGGATCATTTCAGATTGGAGCCGGCAAGGCTGCAGGCCCCGGGCAGACAGAGGCTGCTCGCGCGCGCTCACTCATCTGCGCTCTGGCTGTCGACCGCTTGGGCACCAGCGCCCCCCCAAACGGATTCTCACAGCACGCACCATCATGCCGCGGGCAAGGGTCTTTTTTTTGCCGGCGTAGAAGCCGGAGAAAGCGGCTCTGCCAGGATTGACACTCAGAGCTGCCTTTCGTATGCTGCGCCCTGATGCAACAACTGTAAAGAAGGCTGCTTGGCTTGATGGGGATAGGGCGGGGGCATCCGGCGACATCATTTCTGCACCATAAGGAGGCTCATGGATCTAACCAGTGCCGTGTTGACCATCGTTGGGTTGGCTGTTTTCGAGTCCATCACCAGCATCGACAACGCCATCATCAATGCCGAGGTCCTGGCTACCATGCAGGAGCGGGCGCGACGATGGTTCTTGACCTGGGGCATCCTCATTGCCGTCTTCGGGGTGAGGGGGTTGCTGCCATGGCTGATTGTCTGGATCATGGCGCCGGGGCTCGATCCCTGGCAGGCGCTCACCGCTACGTTTACCGACGATCCCGCAGCCCAGAAGGCCATCCAAGACAGCGCGCCGGTCCTGCTCATCGGCGGCGGTGTCTTTTTCATTTTCCTTTTCTGTAACTGGCTTTTCCAGGAGCCCAAGAAATTCGGGCTGCCCGGCGAGGACTTCTTTGCGCGGCAGGGGGCCTGGTTTTATGCCGTGGTTTCGCTGACCCTGATGCTGATCGTCTGGTTTGCGTTAAAAAAAGACCCCATGCTGGGGTTCGGCGCGGTTGTCGGATCGACGGCTTTTTTCATTACCCACGGCTTCAAACGCTTCGCCGAGTCCCAGGAAGAAAGACTGCTGCACGACCAGACCTCCATGTCGGACATCGCCAAGATTCTTTATCTGGAGGTGATCGACTCCACCTTCTCGGTCGACGGGGTGGTGGGGGCCTTCGCCTTCACCCTGTCGGTGCCGCTGATCCTGCTGGGCAACGGCATCGGCGCGATCGTCGTGCGGCAGCTGACCATTTACAACCTGGAGAAGATCAAACGCTACATCTATCTCAAGAACGGGGCGATGTACTCGGTGCTGGTGCTCGGCTTCGTCATGCTGGCCCACGGCTTCGGCATCCACATTCCCGAGTGGCTGGCCCCGCTGGCTACCATCGTCATCGTCGGGTACTTTTTCTGGAAGTCCTGGAAGCACGCCAAAGCGACCGGCCCCTGACCGGTTGCGGTATTCCAGAGGTGACCGCGTTGCTCAAATTCATTGGAAGCGCCGTTCTGATATATGCCGCTTACTGCGGCCTGCTTTTCTTCGTGCAGCGGCAGGTGATTTTCCCGCGCTATATGATCCCGAGCCCCGCACCGATGGATCTCAAGGCAACGCGCATCGAACCGTGGTGGCTGGAGACCTCCTTCGGCAAGGTCGAGGCGTGGTACCTGCCTCCGGCGGCAGCCGATAAACCGGCCCCGGCGGTCATTTTCGGGCACGGCAACGGCGAGTTGATCGACTATTGGCCGAACGAGCTCGCGCGCTTTTCGGAGATGGGCATCGGCCTCCTTCTAGTGGAGTACCCGGGCTACGGGCGCTCGGCCGGGTCTCCGTCGCAGGAGAGCATATCGGAAACTTTCAGCCGGGCCTACGATACGCTGGCGGCGCGCCCGGATGTCGACCCCGCCCGCATCGTCTTATTCGGGCGCTCCCTGGGCGGCGGCGCGGTGTGCGACCTCGCCGCAAAGCGGCCGGCGGCGGCGCTCATTCTCATGTCATGCTTCACGAGCGTGCGGTCGTTTGCGATCCGATACCTGGCGCCGTCTTTCCTGATCCGTGACCCATTCGACAACCTCGCGGTGGTGAGAGACTACAGCGGGCCGGTGCTCGTCATCCACGGCCGCTTCGACGAGATAATCCCTTTCGGCCACGGCAATACCCTGCATGCAGCCGCCCGGAACGGGAAAATGATCGCCTACGATGCCGGCCACAACGACTGCCCGCCGGACTGGTCAGTTTTTTGGCGCGACGTAGAAGAATTTTTAAAGGCGAATGGAATCCGCTGACGCGGATTCCATAAGGGAGAGAGTGGTGAGAACTTCATCCTTGGCACGGGGTTTATCGGTCTTTGCGCTGGCACTCCTTGTGGCGGCGGTTTCGGCGGATGCCGCCGTCGAGGTCATTTCGCTCACCTACCGCAATCCCACGGAAGTGCTGCCTCTGGTGAAAAGCATGCTGTCGCCTGACGGCAAGATTTCCGCCGACGAGCGCACGAACTCCCTCATCATCGTCGACAGCGCGGAGGCCATCGCCCGGGTCCGGCAATCCCTGGCCGTCATCGACGCGCCTGTGCGCCAGGCCATGGTGCGCGTGCGGTTTCAAGACAGCGCGACCCGTGAGGAGCGCTCCGTCTCGGGCGGGGGACAGGTCTCGGGCGACAATTGGTCGGTGTCCACCGGACGCAGGCAGCGCACCCGCGACGGAGTGGATGTGCGCATGCAGGACCGCAGCGTGAGCCGCGGCGGGAGTTCGGAATATTTCATCAACGCGCTTTCCGGCAGTTGGGCCTACATCCGGGTCGGGCAGGACATCCCCTACACGGCGCGCTGGTCCGACCTCTGCCGGCGCTACGGCCGGCCGGTCGTTTTCCAGCGCATCGAGACGGGGTTTGACGTGAAGCCGGTGATTCGCGAGAACATGGCCGACGTGGAGATCGTGCCGCGCATATCCGAAATGGGCTCCGGCGGCCGGCCGGGCGGGGTGCAGTTTGCCGAGGCGTCCACCCATGTGCAGGTACCGTTGGGACAGTGGGTGACCATCGGGGGATCGGATCAAAGCGCCAACGAAGTCCTGCGCGCCATCCTGGAGGCCGGCAGCAGCCGGCAGTCGTCTGCCCTGAGCATTCAGTTATTCGTGGAGGCACGTTGATGACTCTTTACGAGTCCATCAAGATTAATAAGGTCGTTAATCGACCGAGGCATTGCAATGTCACCTGAAACCACTGTGTGGCTCGTCCGCCACGGCTACGTCCACAACCCGAACAAGATCATCTACGGCCGGCTGCCGCGCTTCCGTCTGAGCGAACGCGGCCTGGAAGAGGCCCGGGCCGCCGGGCGGATGATGTCTGAAATGCCGCTGCATGCCGCTTACAGCAGCCCGCTGCTGCGGGCCCGCCAGACAGCCCGGGAGATCCTGGCGTTTCATCCGCAGCTCAGGCTCAGGCGGTCGCCGCTTTTAAACGAGGTGTTCACGGCGTTCGAGGGCAAACCGAGCCAGGTGGGGGAGAGCCGGC
>JBFYWS010000120.1:0-8781 GCA_041310935.1 Desulfobacteraceae bacterium
TTGCATGAGCACGAAAGCGGCGGTATTCTCCCGCCACGTTTTCTGGAGGAGCCGCGCCCGATGCCGGACCGCATGCCCACGTTGTTTGTCTCCCACGGCGCCCCCAGTCTGCTGGTGGACCAGGACCCCACCTTTGACTTCTTCAAGCGGTTGGGCGGGATCCTGCCGCGGCCGAAAGCCATCCTGTGCGTGTCCGCCCACTGGGAGCGTCACCGGTTGGCGGTCTCCGGCAGCCCCCTACCCGGCACGATCCACGATTTTTACGGGTTCGCCGAGGAACTCTACGACATGCGCTATCCCTGCCCGGGGGATCCGGCCCTGGCGCAGTCTGTGCAGAAACTGATGACGACGGCGGCGTGCGCCTGCGACATCGACGACACGCGCGGCCTGGACCACGGCGCCTGGGTTCCGCTGACGCTCATGTACCCCGCGGCAGACATACCGGTGGTCCAGCTCACCCTGCAGAAGGGCGCCGGGACCGAGCAGCATCTGCACATCGGGCGGGCGCTTGCGCCGCTACGGGCGGAGGGGGTGCTCATCATGGGCAGCGGCAGTGCCACCCACAACCTGCGCGAATTCGGCAGCTACCCTCTGGACGCCCGACCGCAGGCGTATGCAGTAGAATTTGAAGCATGGCTGTTCGAAGCCATCCGCACCGCCCAAGAGGATGATGTGATCAACTACCGCTCACGGGCGCCGCACGCCGTGCGCAACCACCCGACGGAGGACCACATCTGGCCGCTGCTTGTTCCTCTGGGAGCTGCAGGAGCGGGCGCAACGGGTGGGCGGCTTTATGAGGGGTACACCTACGGCATCCTCTCGATGGCCGCCTACGCCTGGGGATTGTGATCCCGAACGGCTTCAGACCGGTTTTTCCATGTAGCGTTTGATCTTCTTGGTGGTGGTCTTGATGATCACGTTCTTGGCGCGACCGGTAATGTGAAGGAAGCCGTCGCGGTCGATATAGCCTAAATCGCCCGTGCGAAAGTAGCCGTCCGCAGTGAAGACCCGGGCGGTCTCTTCCGGCTGCTCGTAGTAGCCGAGCATGACGCTCGGCCCCTTCACCACGATCTCCCCCACCCCTTCGCTGCCGGGCTGGTGAATCCGCACGTCGATCCCCGGCAGCGGCAGGCCGGCGGCATCGTTCTTCCAGGCCCGGTCGCGGTTGCCGGCAACGAGCGGGGAGCATTCCGTCAGTCCTTCAAATCGCAGATCCGTCGCACGTCGTAGAGGGGGATGTCTTGCATGGGCGATCCTCCGCCGGCTTCTGAAGTTGAGGATCAAAATCACATCGGCCGCTGCTGTCAATCCGCGGGTGCGCTGCCGCCGCATGAAAATGGGTTGAGGTGCAGGATAAAGTCCTCGTAACTGCTCAGGTGGCGAGGGCTCAGGGTTCGGGGTTCAGTAAAGAAGCAGTTGCGCGGTAACTGCTCAGATGCTAAGGCTGAAGGCTGAAGACTGAAGGGTAATCATGATCGCGCATGTCTCTTCGGCCTATCTGCCTTCAGTCTATCGGCCTGAGCAGTCACGTTGCGCGCTGCGATCGCACGCGAGGCGGCATGCGTGCTGCCTGGGTTCAAGAGAGTGTCGGGATGGGATTTCTCGAAATCGTCGGCAATACCGCCTTTTTGATAACGGCGTCGGTGGCGCTCCTGGCCGGCTTTATGCGCGGGTTCGTGGGCGTGGGCTCCGGGATGCTGATGGCGCCGGTGTTTGCGATCCTCTTCGGACCGCTGCAGACCGTGGGGATGGTCATCATGCTCGATGCGTTTGTGACCGCGCAGCTGCTGCCTTCGGTCTACAGGCAGATCGAGTGGCGGGTCATCCTCCCCATGGCCGCTGCGGCGGCGCTGTTCATGCCCGCCGGCACCTGGCTGCTGCTGTCCCTGGACCCGCGGCTGATGGCGCGGTGCATCGCGTTCATCGTGCTGGTTTTCGTGCTGATGCTCATGTCCGGTTGGCGCTACCGCGGCCCCAAGCGGCTTGCGGCCACGGTGGGGATCGGGGGGCTTTCCGGCATACTGCTTGCGGCCACCAGCATGGGCAATCCGCCGGTGATCATCTATTTTCTGTCCGGCCCTGACACGGCCGCCGTCAATCGTGCCAACTTCACCGGCCATTTCGCGGCGACACTGGCAACCGTGCTGGTGATGATGGCGGCACGGGGGCTTATCGACGGTGCCACGGTCCGGCGCACGGCATTGCTGCTGCCCATTTTCGCGGGTGCCGCGTGGCTGGGTGCGAAGTATTTCTACAAGTCAACCGACCGGCGCTACCGGCAGGTGGCGCTGGGATTGCTGCTCTGCGTGGCTGTTTACGGGATTCTGCGCTGAGTGAGGAGAGGATGCTTTCCCATGAGTGACGTTAAAGAAGCCGTCGATCTGTTCATGGAGGGATGGGCCTGATCGCAGGCGATACTGGCCGTGTACGGCCGGAGATTCGGGTTGGACCGGGAATTCGCGTTGCGGATTGCTTCGGGGTTTGCCGCCGGCATGCGCATGGCCGAGACCTGCGGCGCGGTCACCGGCGCTATCATGGTTCTGGGCCTGCACCGGGCTACGGCCGGATCCACCACCGCCAGGCTGCGCGAGCCGGTTTACCAGGCGGTGAAAGAATTCAACGCCGAGTTCGAGCGCCGCCACCGCACGCTGATCTGCCGCGACCTGCTCGGCTGCGACATCCGGACCGAGGAGGGCATGCAGGCGGCCAAGGATCGCGGCCTCTACAAAACCATCTGCCCCAAGATGGTTCAGGACGCCGCCGAGATCCTGGAAACGATGCTGTAGAAAACCGGGCCGGCTCCTGCCTGCCGGTTATTTCCGTTCCAGGCGCATCATCACTTCGCGCACGATGTCGCTCACCAGGTCCTGTACCGTGACGTCTGTTGCGCCGGCCGACGGCGGGGCGGTCTTCAGGCCCAGCAGCCGTGCGGCGTTGTCGTACATGATCTTCTGGCGCACGTCGGGCTTGAACTGCAGCCGCTCGTAGCTTTGCAGGGCCACCCTGAAATCGACGAAGGGGTGGGCGCTGGCGTACAGGATCTTGTCGGCGATCATGGTGTTGGCCGCTTCCACGTAGGCTTCGGCCATGGGCGAAAATTCATATTCGGACAGGTCGATGTAGACGTTGCGGTTGCGCTGGGCGACGGTGATCGCCTCGTTCACCCACGGGTAGCCGCCGTGGCTGATAATGATTTTGAGATCGGGGAAGTCCCGGGCGACAAAATCGATGTACCGCGGCGCGACGTGGTCGATGATGGCGTTCGGCACAAGGGTGGCCGGCCCCGTGGTGAAGATGATCGGGATGTCCAGCTCGCAGCATTTGGAGTAGATCGGGTAGTACTTGGCGTCGTTCGCGTAGATCTGGGCGAGATAGGGGTCAACGGCAGCCCCGCGCATGCCCAGGTCGGCCACCGAGGCCTTCAGTTCCTGGATGGCGCGCATGCCCTTGTGGGGGTCCAGCCCCACGAAGCCGATGAACTTGTTAGGGAAGGCCTTGACGAATTCGATCACGCTGTCGTTGTTGGACTTGGAGCCGTACGTCATCTCGCAGTCCCGGCCGGTGATCACGGCCCACTCGATGTTGTTTCGGTCGAGTTCGGCCACCACCTCGGGCACGGTCTGCGGCTTCATCTTGGAGAAGTCGATGGTCTCGCACAGCCCCTTGAACATCTTGCTGTTCTGGATGCCGTCGAGCACTGCGGCGGTATTCGGCCTGAACCGGAAATCAATGACTTTCATAGTGGTGTCCCCTTTCGTGATGCTCGATCCCTGCTCGACCCTGCCGGCCGAAAATTAACACACCCATACCATCATCGGAAGACTTATAGCAAACGCGATGCCACTTGTCACAGTCGCACTGGCGTGCGCGGTCGTACAAGCAGTTCGACCGGCTTTCCCCGCCGGATCCCGGACTCAGGCACGACATGAAACGCTGTGCTTGATGACGCACGGGACGACCGGCCGATGCAGCCGAATACTCCAATCCCGCCTTTTCTGGATGATAAAACCCCCATCGATGTTGCAGTACTGCCATACAAAGCAGCAATGGCTTAGAATCGCAAGATTTTTTTCCAGCGGTGTAAGACCGTGTAGTGCATATTTGCATAGGGGCATGGATGGCCGGCTCTTCTGCAATCGGCTTGAAACACAATAATCCGATTAACAACCCAGGGCTTATGGCCTGCGGCGGTAAGCGTTTAGGCAGGGGCGGCGCTGAGATCAGAGTCGCATTTTTGCACTGGCTGTTTTTATGAATTTTCAGGGAAACTCATCCCCATGGGCGCTTAGCCTGCCGGCGCGCAGTCGCTTCGAGGGCAGCGCCGGTGAGTATCGTTCGCCCCTCGTTCCTGCCGAGAAAGCAAGAAACGTGACACCGCCTTTGAAACCTGCTACACCGCACATGTCAACCCCGGCCGGCGGCTCCTTTTCAGCCGGATGTGGAAGGGGGTTATTGGCGCGATAGTTGCAAAGTTAACCAACTTGACTCTCCATATCAAGAGTGGAGTCAGGAGGAAATTGGATGGGCAAACGCATCATCGCCGTGGTCGACGTTCTGGATGCCGCCAAGGCCGGGAGCAAGACCATCCCGGCCCTGCCGGGGGAATGCATCGTCACTGCGGGCGCGCGGGAAAAGGCCGTGGAACTGGGGATCGTCATTGCCGATGGCTGCGAAGCACCCCAGCTTCTGGCGCCTGCCGCCGCTGCGTCCCGGCCGGTCGAGTCCGAGACCGTGATCCGCGAGGTGTGCACCCTACTGAAGAGCCGTATGCCATCCGGGGTCGAACCCGGGCAATTGGAGCACCTGGTTCGCGAGGTGGTTTCAGCCAGGCTCGCCGGGCCCGCCGCGGTGTTCCCGGCAACGGCGGATCCGTCTGTTTCCCGCGTAGAGGGCGTGTGTTTTATCAGCGGCAGCCGCTTGCTCGACAGCGGCGCCGGTCCGGTCCCTGTGGCCGAAAAAGCCCTGGTGTCCGAGGTTATCCGCTGCGGGGAGGATCACAAGCTCGCCGGCGGTTACATGGAATGGGAGAAGGCCTCCTTCAGCCGGACTGTTGAGTTTCCTGAAATCGGCATCGTGATCGAGGGCGAGCTGCACCTGACCGTGGGGGGCAAGACACTGGTCGGCAAACCCGGCGACATGGTGTACTTCCCCAAAGGCGCCCACGTGACCTACTCCACGCCGGCGAGAGTCAAGCTGGCCTGCGTCAACTGCATCCTGTAGCTTGCGCCCGCGGGCGAATCGGGACCGGATCGTGAACGTACTCGAACGCTGCATCGAAGCCTGCCGAAAACAGCCCGGAACCGTGGTGTTCCCGGACTGCTTGGACGCGCGGGTGCTGGAGGCGGCCGCGCGACTCAAGGCGGAGCGTCTGGCCGAGCCCGTGCTGGTGCAGTCGCCTTTTGCCGTGCGTCACAAGATGCGCGAGGCGGCCGGGCGCTGCAACGGCCTGCTGGTGGTCGACCCCACCAGCCCCAGCCTGCTCAGGAAGAACGCCGAGCAGTATGCGGCGGCCCGGCAGGCGGCGGGCAAAGCCGTTTCCGTCGAAGACGCGGAGGCGGCGGTGAACAACTCGCTCGCGACGGCGGCCATGATGGTTCGGCGGGGCGAGGTGGAGGCTGGTGTCGCCGGAAACCTCTCCACCACGGCCGCCGTGATCCGGGCGGGGTTGCACATCATCCCCCGCAAACCGGGCATCAAGACGATTTCAAGCTTCTTCCTGATGCTCTCCCCGGACAACGACCGGCAGTTTGTCTTTGCCGACTGCGCCGTGGTGCCGGAGCCCACCTCGGAGGCGCTGGCCGATATCGCCATCGCATCCGGTGAAAAGGCGCGCAACCTGCTCGCGCAGGAACCGCGAGTCGCCCTGCTGTCATTTTCCACCAAGGGCAGCGCGGACCACCCCCGGGCCGAGATCGTGCGCCGGGCCGTGGAGATCGTCCGCGAGCGGGCCCCGGACCTTCTGGTGGACGGCGAGCTGCAGTTCGATGCGGCAATCGACCCGGAGGTGGCGGCGCTCAAGGCGCCGGGCAGCGTTGTTGCGGGCCGGGCGAATGTCTTCATCTTTCCGTCTCTGGAAGCGGGCAACATCGCCTATAAGATGATGCAGCGGCTGGCGGGCTACACCGCGATGGGGCCGTTCCTGCAAGGGTTTGAAGGCGGCTGGCACGACCTTTCCCGGGGCTGCAGCGCCAAGGACGTTTTCAAGGTGGCCGTGATGGCGATCTGCATGAAGCGCGGCAATTTGCTCAACTGAAACTGACATGGGAATGGATAAACAGAGTCTGATCCAGTCGATACGCGCTGCCGGGGTGGTCGGCGAAGGCGGGGCCGGGTTTCCGACCCACGTCAAGTACGACGCTGCGGTCGAAACCGTCATCGCCAACGGCTGCGAATGCGAGCCGCTGCTCTACACGGACCAGCACGTCATGGCCCGCCACGCGGCCGAGATCATCCGGGCGCTCCAGGCCGTGATGGCGGCCATGGGTGCTGTCCGCGGCATCGTCGCGATCAAGCGCAAATACACCGAGATCGCCGCAGTGTTCGCGGGCGCGCTGGCCGGAACGGGCATCACGCTGGCCGAACTGGACAACTTCTACCCGGCGGGCGACGAGCACGTCCTGGTGCACGAGTTGCTCGGTCGCACCATCCCGCCGCTCGGCCTGCCTCTTGATGTGGGGGCCGTGGTGTCCAACGTCGGCACGCTCTATTCCGTGAGCCGGGCCATGGATGGGCAACCGGTGACCCAGCGCGTGGTCACGGTCACCGGCGAGGTGGTTCGCCCCAGCCTGATGCAGGTCCCGATCGGGACCCCGGCTGCGGTCTTGGTTGCGCAGTGCGGCGGGGCCACAGTCTCCGACCCGGTATTCGTCGTCGGTGGGCCCATGATGGGGCGCTTCGTAAGCGATCCGGAGGAGATGGGCCGGACGCTGATCACCAAGACCGTCGGCGGGCTCATCGTGCTGCCCCGCGGGCATTACCTGCACCAGATGGCAACCCTCTCCGTGCACGACATGCAGAAGCAGGCTGCTGCGGCCTGCATCCAGTGCCGGTACTGCACGGACCTGTGCCCCCGGCACAACATCGGGCACGGCTTCGAAACCCATCGCGTCATGCGCGCCTTCGGCGGCGGGGTGGACACCGCCATGGGGGCGCTGCAGGCGTCCATGTGCAGCGAGTGCGGCGTGTGCGAGATGTTCGCCTGCCCCATGCGGCTGTCGCCGCGGCGCATCAACGCCATGTTCAAGGCCAAGTTCAAGGAGCAGGGGCTGCAGTATAGCGGGCCGCGGACGGTCGTCGAATCGCAGTCGACCCTGAACACCTTCCGCAAGGTGCCGATGTCGCGTCTGGCCATCAAACTCGACCTGCTCGCGTACATGGACCTGCACCCGGAATTCGCGGGGGATGTCCAGCCCGCTGCGGTGCGCATCCCGCTGCGGCAGCACATCGGCGCGCCGGCGCTCGCCTGCGTGCGGGTCGGCGACACGGTTCGGGCGGGGGACTGCATCGGCGAGATCCCGGAAGGGGCCCTGGGGGCACGGGTGCACGCCTCTATCGCCGGTGTGGTGACCGAGGTCGGCAGCTCGATTTCAATCAAAGGGGCGTGAGATGGAAAAGCAGCTCCAGGCCGTCGGGATGATCGAATTCAACAGCATAGCCGGCGGCATCGAAGGTGCCGACTACATGGTCAAGGCCGCGCTGGTCGACCCGTTCATGATGAAGACCATCTGCCCCGGCAAGTTCGTGGTGGCGGTGCACGGCGAGGTGGCGGCGGTGCAGGCCTCCGTGGACACCGGGCTGGAATTCGGCAAGGACGCCATCATCGACCATTTCATCATCCCCAACATCAGCAAGGACGTCATCAACGCCATTGCCGGCACGGTGGGGGACTTCCGGGGCGGGGCGGCCCTCGGCGTGATCGAGACCTTCTCCGCGGCCTCGTGCGTCGTGGCGGCGGATGCGGCCAGCAAGGCCGCCGAGGTCGACGTGCTCGATGTGCGCCTGGCCATGGGACTCGGCGGCAAGGCCTTCTGCCTGCTCTCCGGGGACGTGGGGGCCGTGAAGATGGCGGTAGAGGCCGGGGCGGCGGGGGCGGCCAAGGGCGGCCTCCTGGTGCGCCAGGTGGTGATCCCGGGGGTTTCGTCCCAGGTGCTGCGCCACATCCTGTAGGATAAGGAAGGGTTCGAGGGCCAAGGGGTCCAGGGTTCAAGGGAAGAAACAATTGCCGATTCACTCGAACCCTCGGCCCCTGGACCCCTTGAACCCTTGCGTGGAAGACCCAAGACCTGATAGAAGACGGAAAAATTTGGCTTTATAAAGCTACCAGGAAAAGAGGAACTTATGGCCGAACACGAAGCAATGGGTTTTGTGGAGACACAAGGTCTGGTGGCGGCGATCGAAGCGGCCGACGCCATGGTCAAGGCAGCCCGGGTCAGGATTAAAACCGTCGGCAATGCGGATGCGGCGCTGATCAGCGTCATCTGCGAGGGCGATCTTGCGGCCTGTGCGGCCGCCGTGGACGCCGGCAAGGCCGCTGCCGCGCGCGTGGGCGACTTCGTTTGCAGCAACATGATCGCTCGGCCCGACGACGACACCGAAACGCTGGTCGCCCGCCGCATCGACACGTTCATGCCTTCCCGGCCCGCTGCCGAGGACAAACCCGCACCCAAGGGTCGGGGCGGTAAAGTTTGAACATCAACCCGCCGGGATCCGGCGCACCGACACCCCTGACGGGGGACACAAGGAGAGACAACATGGCAGACGCTTTAGGAATGATCGAAACCA
>JBFYWS010000148.1:0-6627 GCA_041310935.1 Desulfobacteraceae bacterium
AGGCTCTTCAGCAGGTTGTCATAGCCGTGGATCAGCCCCGGCTTGACCTGCACCCGGACGCGGATATTTTTTCCGACGGTGTTGAACCCCCGCACCATGTTGAACTGCTGGCTCTCCACCACTTCCATCTCGAGGTAGTCGGGATTGGCGCCGCGCTCCAGGGCCTTGACCCGCAGCAACTCCAGCGCCTGTGCCGTGGCGGCCTCCAGGCCGTAGCCGTCCGTGATGGGCTGCAGGAAATTCTCCGCCGGTGCGCTCGCCACTCGCTGTTCCGTGTCGGCAAAAAGCCCCACTTCGCAGGTGGTGCGCGCAAGAGCCGCTCCAATGGCGTTGGCAGCCTGCCATCTCGGAACGACCCGGACGTGCATGGGGGTCAGGCGTTGAAGGTGTTTGGCGAAATAGGGGGCGGGGCCGCCCAGGACCAGAATGGATTGCGGCCGCACCTGATAGCCTTCCTTGAATTCGTGCAGCGTGTAAACGGGCTTGCCGTTGATATGCGCCGTGAGCCGTTCGGCCGCCGTGAGCATCGCCCGGCAGGCGGTTTCAATCACCTGCTCGGCGAGGGCCTCGAGGGGAACCCCCATTTTGTCCGCCACGGGCTTGAGGCCGGCGCACGCGCGGCCGCGGTCGTCGTGGGCAATATCCCCGATAACCGCCAGGGCATCGGTGGGCGTGGGCACGCGTCCGCCGAAAAGGATCGCCGGGCCTTCCCGGTCCGGGCCGACGGTCAGGCGGCCGTCTCTCAGACGGATTGCGCTGTCGCCGCCCATGCCGATCGAAAGGGTTTCCAGGGACCGGATCAGGGTACGGTAGGGGCCGATGGCAATGCCGTGGGGAGCGAGCACCGGCGCGCGGCCGATCAGTACCGCGAGATCGGTGCTGGTGCCGCCGATGTCCATCACCATCGCATCTTCGTCCCCCGCCGCCATGGCAACAGCCCCCATGACGCTCGCCGCCGGTCCGGAGAGGATGGTCTGGGCCGGGACCTCGACGGAGGCCTCCAGTTTCATGTTGCCGCCGTCGGCCTTGAGCAGGCGCAGCGGCAGGCGCAGTCCCTTGACACTCAGGCTGTTCAGCACGGCATCGAAAAACGCCTTGTGGATCGGGTAGACGGCCGCATTCAGGTAGGTGGTGGCGATGCGGCGGGCAAAATTCAGGCTGCCGGAAACGCGGTGGCCCAGGAAAATTTTATCGAAGGAATCCCCCAGCAGCTCCCCGATACGGATTTCGTGGACGGGGTTGCGGACAGAAAATTTCCCCACCACCCCCACCTGCCGGATCCCGTTTTTCCGGAAGAGCTCAGCGGCGGCCTGGATCTCCTCCGGCTGGACCGGCTCGACCTCGCGGCCACGGTGGTCGATGGAGCCCTTCACGCAGACGTAGTGGGGATTGGTGCGAAAATGCTCGGGGTCGATCCCGGGGCCGGCCGACACGATCATGCCCACGGGCGGGATGGTGTCCTGGATGATGGCGTTGGTGGTGAGCGTGGTGCTGAGGACAATGCGGCGGATGGCGCCGGTATCCACGCCTTCGGTCACCGCATCCAGTCCCTTAAAAACCGAGCGGAAGAGATCCGACGCATCGGTGGAGACTTTGACCTCCCGCAGCAGACCGGCGTTGTCCAGCAGAACAACATCCGTGTGGGTGCCTCCGACATCCAGCCCGATGATCATGTGGTTTCCCCGATGGTGTGGTCGCGGCAACCATTTTTAAACGGAAACAGGCCTCCGTGTCAACCGGGGCGCGCGAGCGTCCACTCCACGCCCAACCCGCCGGCGGCGATGGCGGCCACGTGGCCTTCGAAAAAGAAATGTTCGACGGTCCAGGTTTTACCGGCGTAATCCACAAGCAGGCGCGTGGGGTCGAGGATGTGGGCGATCCGGCAGCGCGACAGGTCCCGAAGGCCTTCGCCCCGGGCCTTCAGGACGGCTTCCTTGGCGGTCCAGTAGCGGAAAAACGTCGTCTGCACGTCGCCATGGCTCATGAGGGCCCACTCGGCAGCGTCGGCGGTCTTGCGGCGCAGGCCGGCAGAGCATGGGCGGAGCCTTTCGATGTCCAGCCCGATGGCGGCCGGCGCGACCACACCGCCGACATAATCCGGTTTGTGGCTCAGCGACCAGAAATTGCCGTGGCAGGGGATCGGGGAGCCCCGGTCATCCTTTTCCAATGGACCCAGGCGGACCCCGAGCCGCTCGGCCGAGAGCGCCAGCGCCTGCCGGGCGCAGTCGCTCAGAGACTGCACCCGCTGCCGCGGCGGGAGGTGTTGAACCTCCGCCGGAACCGGCAGGATCACCGGATAAATAACCGCGGGCATTTTAATGCGCCGGCGTCGGGTCGCCGCCCGGGGCCTTGAGGATCATCCGGCAGTCGGCGGCGGTAGCCGTCTTACCCTCGGCGTGCACCAGGAGCGGGTTGATGTCGAGTTCCACGATCTCCGGGTGGTTCATGGCCATGTTCGACAGGGCGACCAGGCATTTCTCGACGGACTCGATGTCCCCCTTCGGCTTGCCCCGGAAGCCCTGCAGGAGCTTGTAGCCCTTGATCTCCCGCACCATGCGGCGGGCCTCGTTGCGGCCGATGGGTGCCAGGCGAAAGGCCACGTCCTGGAAGACCTCGACGAAGATGCCGCCGCTGCCGAACATCAGCAACGGCCCGAAGATGGGGTAACGGTTCAACCCCATGATGACCTCGGTCCCGGGAGAGGCCATCTTCTGGACCAGCACCCCCTCGATCTCGGCCTCGGGTTTGTAACCCCGGGCGCGGGTGACGATGGTATCAAAGGCCTGCTTCACCTCGGCGACGGTGGCCAAGCCGACGATCACCCCGCCGGCGTCCGACTTGTGCAGGATCTGCTCCGAGACGATTTTCATCACCACCGGAAAGCCCATCTCGGCGGCGATGGCGGCGGCCTCGTCGCCGGTGGTGGCCAGCCGGGTCGGCAGCACCTTGAACCCGTAGGATTCGAGGATCCCGATCCCATCCAGTTCGCCGATCCGGGTCTTGCCGCGGGCGAGGCAGTCCTGGATGATCTTGGCGGCGCGCTCCCGGTCGAACTTCAATTGGTACTGCGCCAGGTGCTGGCGGTTGAGCCAGCTGGAGTAGCGGTAGACCGCCCCGAAGGCCTTGGCGGCGTTTTCGGGGAACTTGTAGACGGGAATGCCATGCTCCTGAAGGTATTTGACGCCCTGCGAGACGTCGATGACCCCCATGAAGCAGCACATGATCGGTTTGAACGACTTGCGGGCGATACGCGCGATGGCCTCGGCCGTGCCCAGGACATCGGTCATGGACTGCGGCGTGAGGATCACCAGCGCGCCGTCCACGCCCTCGTCGCGGATAACCGCCCCCAGCGCGTTTTCGTAGCGATCGATCGACGCGTCGCCGATGATGTCCACCGGGTTGTGCAAATTGGCGGTGCTCGGCAGGTGGCTCGCCAGGGTTTCGACCGTCTCGTCCTTGAACTTGGCCAGCTGCAGCCCCGAAAACATGGTCATGTCGGTAGCGACGATGCCCGGCCCGCCGGCGTTGGTGACGATGGCGACACGGTTTCCCGCCGGCACCTTGCGGCGCATCTTGCCGAGCTCGCTCTCGTTCTTGTAGGCGAAGGCCGTTGCGAAATCGAAGAGTTCGTCGATCGAGGCGACGCGGATGATGCCGGACTGCACGAAGATCGCATCGTAGACGCCCTCGGTGCCGGCGAGCGAACCCGTGTGGGAGGCCGCGGCCTGGGCGCCGGCGCTGGTGCGGCCGGACTTGATGACGAGCACCGGCTTGGGCCGGTAGTCGCCGCAGGTGATCTCCTTGACGGCTTCGATGAACTCCGGCCCCCGCCGCAGCTCCTCCACGTAGATCAGGATCACTTCCGTGTCGTGATCCCGGTGCAGGTAGCGCAGCAGGTCCAGCTCGTCGACATCCGCCTTGTTGCCGATGGAGATGAACTTCGAGAAGCCGAAGTTGCGGTCGGCGGCAAAATCCAGAACCGCCGTGCACAGCGCGCCGCTCTGGGAGATGAACGAAACGTTGCCGGCCTTGGGCATGCGCGCGGAGAAACTCGCGTTCAACCGCACGGCCGGCAACGGGTTGATGACGCCAAGGCAGTTCGGCCCGATCAGCCGCACCCCTGCCTCGCGGCAGGTGGCGACGAGGCGGTCCTCGATCGCGCGCCCCTCGGGGCCGGTCTCGCGAAACCCGGCCGAAACGATGACGATGCCCTTGACTCCCTTTGTCACGGCCTCCTGGACGGACTGCAGCGCGGCCTTCGGCGGCAGGATGACGATCCCGAGGTCGATCTCGTCGGGGATCTCCGTCACGGATTTGTAGGCTCTCACGCTCGCGATGGACCGGGCGCTGGGGTTGACGGGGTATAGGGTGCCGGTGTAGCCCCCCTTCAAAATATTGACGAAAATGTCGTGTCCCACTTTTCCGGGTGTAGTCGAGGCGCCGATCACTGCCACGGATTTCGGTGCAAAAATGGCATCCAACGGATTAATCGATGAATCGTTTTCCATACTCCTCCCTTTCACGTAAAATCGGATCGATGAAGTGGCCGTTTCAGTCGTCTGTCTGCATCCGTTCCGCTTTGATCCGCATCGCTTCCGCGTAAACCGCCTTGCGCGGCAGCCCGTGCGTGTGCGCCAGTTCTCGCGCCAGTTCGGAAAGCCCGCCGGCGGGCGATGCCAGCGCCCGCCGGATATCCTCCCGGGCCTCATCCCACGGCAGAGACTCCTGCGGCTCTGCGCCCGACAGGAGCAGCGTGCACTCGCCCTTGACCTCGGGCCGGGTCTGGAGGGTCTCGAGAATCCCGCTCAGCCGGCCCCGGATAAACTCTTCGTGGATCTTGGTCAACTCCCGGGCCAGCACCGCCCGCCGGTCGCCGAGGGTTTGCCGCAACTCCGCCACCAGCGCGACGATGCGCTGGGGAGATTCGTATAATATGACGGTTCGCGCCTCCGAGGCAAGCGCCTTTATCTGGGTCAACCGTTTGCCGGCCTTCTTGGACAGGAACCCCACGAACACGAAAGCGTCCGTGGGCAGGCCCGAGGCCGAGAGCGCGGCGGCGGCCGCCGTCGCCCCGGGCACGGGCACGATCCGGAGGCCGGCCTCGGCCGCCGCGGACACCAGCCGGTAGCCCGGGTCGGATATCCCCGGTGTTCCGGCGTTCGACACGAGCGCAATCGACGCCCCCTGCCGCAGCCGCTGCAGCAGCTCCGGGGTGCGCCGGCTCTCGTTGTGGTCATGATAGGAGACCAGGGACTTCGTGATGCCGTGACGGCTGAGCAACTGCGCGGTCTTGCGGGTGTCCTCGGCCGCGACGAGGTCCGCCGATCGCAGCACGGCGAGCGCCCGCAGGGTGATGTCCTCCAGGTTCCCGATGGGGGTCGCCACCACGTAGAGCACCCCGGCCTCGGCGGTGAGCCCGCGGTTATCCGTAGAGCAGGTCGAAGGCATTCTGGATGATTTCCACCTGAGGCGGCTCCGCCAGCGAGCGGATGGCCACGACGTCGAAACGGGCCTTGGCCTGGCTCTGCCGCGTGGTTTTGAGGTAGTAGAGCGCCACCATGGAGATCTTGCGCTGCTTCTTCGGCGTGACCGCCCATTTCGGGCCCCCGAACCCGAGGGAGCGACGGGCCTTGACCTCGACGAACACAATGGTGTCCCGGTCCCGCGCGATGATGTCGATCTCGCCCAAGGGGGTGCGGTAATTGGTCTCCAGGATCGTGTAGCCGCGCCGCTTGAGCAGTCGGGCGGCCAGGGACTCGCTCTGCGCGCCGTATTGCTGCCGGAGGTTCAACATGCGCGAGCCGGTGGAGGCATCGTCAGATGCTCCCGCACGCCCCGGAACGTGCGCCGGTGAATGGGGGAGCAGCCGAAACGGCCGATCGCCGCCCGGTGCTCCCGGGTGGGGTAGCCTTTATGGCGGGCGAAGCCGAAGTCCGGGTAGTACAGGTGGTAGAGGCCCATCAGCCGGTCCCGCGTGACCTTGGCGACGATCGAGGCGGCGGCGATGGAAACACTCAGGGTGTCGCCCTTCGCGATCGGCTCCTGGGGCAGCGGGACCGGTATCGGGAAGGTGCCGTCGATGAGCAGGTAGTCGGGGCGGGGGCTGAGGTTGTTCACCGCCATGGCCATGGCCTGGAGCGACGCCTGCAGGATGTTGATGCGGTCGATCTCCAGTGCATCGATGATGCCGATCCCCACAGAGACGGCCTGGCGGTAGATAGCGCCGTAGAGTCGCTCGCGCTGAACGGGGGTGAGTTTCTTCGAGTCGACGACGTGCTCATCCGGGAACCCTGCCGGCAGGATGACGGCGGCGGCGACCACCGGGCCGGCCAACGGGCCGCGCCCGACTTCGTCGGTCCCGGCGATGCGGCGGTGGCCTTTCAGCGCAGCCCGATTTTCGTAACTCCACCGATCCATGGCGGCCAGCCCGAGGTCGGGAAGCCGCGGCGCGCACTTGCCGCCCGCGGCATCCGCCTCCGCTCGTCAGCTGACGCGTCGTTCGCGGATGCGCGCAGCTTTGCCCTTGAGGTTGCGCAGGTAATACAGCTTGCCGCGGCGTACGCGGCCGCGCGTGATGATTTCAACCCGGTCGATCGCCGGGGAGTGCGTTGGAAAGATGCGCTCGAC
>JBFYWS010000200.1:0-8978 GCA_041310935.1 Desulfobacteraceae bacterium
TCCAGGAACTCCGCCCCGAAGGCAGCCGCCTGCTCACGGCCGGTCTTGATGATGTCCTCACCGGTCGTGTTGAACACGCAGCAGTAGTTTTCGACGTGGTGGTGGAAGATGCTGCTTCGGCTCTCCTTGCCGAGGACGAGCACGGACACCTTCCTGCGGGCGGCGTGGATGGCGGCCTGTAGCCCGGCCGGGCCGGTACCCAGGATGACGACGTCGTAGCGCTTCTTCTCTGTCATGGTATGTTCCTCAGAATCGAAAGGGGGTTTTCCTGCGACCCGACCCGGTATCGCGAGGGTTTACGTGCGTGCAGTTGCATTCGGTCTTTGCCGCGTGTCGCCCTGGATCGCTTTCAGCGCCTGTTCGGCCAGCATCTGCTTGCGGACCCGCGGCGGGTAGATGGCCTGAACCCGGCCGGTGTCCGGGTCGAACAGCTGCAGGAAGCGCCGGCGCAGCGTCCGGCCGTAGACGCTGATCATGATGAGGCTTGCGGCCGACGGGTTCCCGGTTTTGTGGATACCTTCGTCGAAGGCCCGGGTGACTTCGGTCTGCCCCGGCTGCAGCAACTCACTCCCGGCCAGGGCCAGCCGGGCGCTTCCCGGGTCGGAACCGTCGTCTGCGCGCCGGTAGCGGACGACCGCCAATTCACCGAGGGCCGACCCGGAGACCCCCCAGGACGTGTGGTCGTGGACGGGGGTGTAGTCTCCGGGCCCATACAAATACATCCACACGGAAAAGCGCTGGCCCCGGTCGCGATAGAGGATGAACTCATTGTCGAAGAGGGTGGCCTGGCGGGTGTCCGGATAGCTGCCGCCCCTGACGATTCCCTCCAGGATCCCGCAAAAGAGCTCCCGCTGCGCGAGCAGCCCCGGCAGCTGCGCCCTGAAAAAGGCAAGGCGGTCTTCAGTATCGTTTTTCAACGCCACCGCTTCAGACCAGTCCCGGCACAAACCGGACAATTTTTCCTCAAATAGGCTTTGCATGACAACGAATCCGATTTCGTCACTTTTCTAAATATGGAAAACGGCACCGGCTTCAGCCGGTGCCGTTTTCCAGCCGGACATACTGCTCGTAGAAGGGTGCACCGCCGCCGATGTCCGTGAGGCCGGAGGCGATCAGCTGGTTCGCCCCGCCGCCCTGGTTCATCCAGTCCCCCCGCCGGTAGACGACCGCCCCCGGGTGCAGGCCGGGCTCGAACTCAACCGACACGGTCAGCCGGCCGAGCGGCGAGACGAGTGCAACCGGCCGCGAGAGGTCCAGGCCTGCCAGCGCCGGGCTGTCGGGGGCCACCCACACCGCCGGCGGGGCCGTCTGGTCCTCCGGCAGGATCTGGGAGTGAATCGCGGAGCGGCGGACCAGGCTCAGCAGGCGCAACGGGTAGCCTTCCGGCGGCGGGGCTTCCTCGTGCAGGGCGGCCGGGAAGCGGTATTTCCCGTCGGAGTGGCCGAAGACGAGGCCCGCATAGGCGATCCTCGGCCGCTTCGAGCGCACGAACCCTTTCTGCCGCAGCTCCTCGAGCGTCGTGTCGAGGTGGGCGGATTTCAGGGCGGCGCGCAGGCAGGTCTCCGCATCCGGCATGACGATCGGCGGGGTGAGGCGGTTTCCGAGCTCGGTCATGATCCCGAAGTCGGTGCGTGCCTCCGCCGGCGGCGCGCAGACCGCACGCACGTACTGCACGTACTCGTGCAGGAAGGAGCCGACAATGTCCTCCTGCTCGAGCATGAGCGCGCTGGGCAGCACCAGGTCCGCGCGCTGGGCCGTGTCGTTCATGAAGGCGTCCACCACCACCTTGAACCCGACCTGATCGAAGGCCCGCACGGTTTGCGGGATGTCGGGCGCCTGATTGACGACGTTGATACCGTTGACCCAGAGCATGCGCACGGGCGGGTCCTGGGCGGCCAGGATGTCCTGGCCGATGGTCGCAATATGAAAGGCGCGGCGGCCCTTGTGCCCCGGCCCTTTCAGCCAGCCAAGCTCAAGATTGCGGTACGAGTGTAAATGAAAATAGACACCACCGCCGGAACGGCCGATGTTGCCGGAGAGCAGCGCCAGCGCATTGATGAACCGCACGTTCTCCCCGCCGCGGCGATAGCGCTGCAACCCGGCGCCGATGAAGGTCGCAAGCGGCTTGACCCGGGCGTAGGTTTGGAAGAGGTGCTCGGCGTCCGCCGTGGACACGTCGCACACCGCCAGCAACTCGTCCGGCGAACGGCCCTGGATCAGCTCACGAAACGTCTCCGGATGGCGGGTGCGCTCCGTCACGTCCGCCGCAACGCAGCCCTCATCGATCAGCCGCCGGATCACGGCGGCTGCCAGAAAGCGGTCCGTGCCCGGCCGGATCCGGATGTGCCGGTCGGAGAACACATCGCTCCCGTCGCCCCCGGGCGATAGGGTCAGGACCCGGGCGCCGTTTTTGCGCGCCTGCCGGACGATGGTCGCCGTGTGCACCGAACTGCGCGAAAAATCCTTGCCCCAGTTCACGATGGCGGCGGCATGCGCGAGGTCGTCGATGTCGTTGTTCTCGCGCGTGCCGAAATCCTCGACCCCGGCGATGTAGCCGGCCGCGTCGCACAGCGAGCCCATGATCCGGCTCGAGCCGAGTGTCGAAAAAAACAGGTTGACGGCCTCCTTGAGCACACCCTTGGCGCCGTCGCTGTGCAGGTGCAGGATCGACCGGGGTTCGTGCCGCAGCGCCTGGATTTTCTCCGCGCACAGGTCGAGCGCCGCCTCCCAGCCGATGGCCTGCCACCCGCCGCGGGTCTTGAGCAGCGGCTTCAGAATGCGGTTGGGGCTGCGCAGCCGCCGGAACTGGCCCCGAGTCTTGGCGCACATGACCCCCCGGGTGAACGGGCTCTCCGGGTTGCCTCGCAGCCGAATGCGGCCGTCTTCGGCCGTCTCGGCCACCAGCGAGCAGGCATCCGGGCAGTCATAGGTGCAGGCGGTGATGTGCTTCATAGGGGTAAGATAGGGTTCGAGGAGTCGAGGGTTCAAGGGGTCCGGCAAGGCAGGTCGGCCGGTTTTCGGTCAGCCCGTCGCCCGTGCCTGGCTCGTCACGAGACCGGCTGACCGGAGACGGGTCGACCGGCGGACTCGGCTTATAGTTTCTCCTGCACCGATTGGACCTTGCGCTGCATCCGTCCGGAGGGGCCTTTGCGGTAGTCGGCCTTGAGCGAGAGGACGACACGGTTGCAGTCCTGGCGCATGGTCTCGAAGCAGCGGTTGACCACGGCCATCACCTCCTCCCACTCGCCCTCGATGCTGGTGCCCATGGCGCGAAACTCGTAGGGCAGGCCGCTTTCCTGGATGATCTTGATCGAGCGCGCCACGTAAGGGCTCAGGCTCTCGCCCTTGTCCAGGGGATACATCGAAAAATCCACAATGACACTCATGGGTTTTGCCTCCGCAAATTCAGTTTCGCGAAACGATCGACAAACTTCCCAATATTCCTCTCAGCGTTGAGCCCCCGCCCTTGGCAGAGTCCAATTTGACATCCCTGCCATACTCTTTATAGTGTTTCGACATCGAATGCAATTCCGACTCACAGGGAGGTTGTATGCCGGATTTGATTGCGCTGAACTACCGCATCCGCCTGGTCCCCGATCTGGTTCGCTTCACCTTTGACGGCCGCGTGGACATCCAGCTCGAAGCTTCGGAGCCGGTCACGCAGATCATGTTGAACGCCGTCGAGCTTGCGGTCTGGCGCTGCAGCCTCAAGCGTCCGGACGGGGGTGCGGCCTGCGCGTTCCGAGTGGACCCCGCGGCGGAACAGCTCTGCATCGTTCTGCCGGAGGCCGTGTCCGGGCGGATCCGGATTCAGATCGACTATGCCGGTAAAATCAACGACCGCATGGCAGGCTTCTACCGCAGCCGCTACACCCGCGACGGACGGACGGAGCACATCGCCGTGACCCAGTTCGAGGAGAGCGACGCCCGCCGGGCTTTTCCCTGCCTGGACCACCCGGCGCAGAAGGCCGTTTTCGACATCGAGCTCGAGGTCGACCGCAGCCTCACGGCCGTATCGAACACCGAGATTAAGGCCCAGGAGATCCTGGAAAACGGCCGAAAGCGCGTGGTCTTCGAGAGCACGCCGAAAATGTCCACCTACCTCGTTTTCTTCGGGGTGGGCCCCTTCGAAACGCTCCAGGATCACGCCGACAGCCGGGTGCGCGTGCTGACGCTGCCCGGCCAGCAGAAGTTCGCCGGCTACGGCCTGGAGTTCGGCCGCAAGGCGCTGCAGTTCAGCGAGTCCTATTACGGCATCCCCTACCCCCTGTCCAAGATGGATCTCATCGCCGTGCCGGACTTCGCCTTCGGGGCCATGGAGAACTGGGGCGCCATCACCTTCCGGGAGAACCTGCTGCTGCATTACCCGGACGTCACCTCCCGGTCCGGCGAGGAGCGCATCTGCGAGGTCATCGCGCACGAAATCGCCCACCAGTGGTTCGGCAACCTGGTCACCCCGTCGGACTGGAACTACCTCTGGCTGAACGAAAGCTTCGCGACCTATTTCGGCTACGGCGTCGTTGCGCACTATCACCCGGAATGGGAGATCTGGCAGCAGTTCCTGAACGGCACGACCGCCTCCGCCATGACGCGCGACGGGCTGCTCGAAAACTATGCGATCGAGATCCCGGGCGGCGCCCACCTCGTCATCAACACCAGCACCGCCCCCATCATCTACAACAAGGGCGGCAGCATCCTTAGACAGATCGAAGGCTACATCGGCCCGGACGCCTTTCAAAAAGGGCTGCGGCGCTACCTCAACACCCACGCCTACCAATGCGCCGACAGCCGCCACCTGTGGGAGGCCTTCGAGGCCGCCTCGGAGCGGCCGGTCAACGCCATGATGAAGAGCTGGGTCGAACAGCCCGGCTTCCCGATCATCACCGCCGGCCGCGAGAGAGGCAGCCTGGTGCTGACCCAGAAACGCTTCACCTATCTTCCGAACGATTCCGCCCAGAGCTGGCTTGTGCCCGTGAGCCTGCTCATCTTCGGTCCCGCAGGCGAGCCCAAGCGGATGACGGTGTTGATGGATGCGGTCGAACAGCGGGTCGACATCGGTGAGGGCGCTGTCGCCTTCAAGCTCAACGACGGCCAGACCGGGTTTTACCGCGGGCGATACGCCGACCCGGAGAACCTTAAGCACCTGGGGGAGATGGTCCGGGAAAAGACACTGCCGGCCGAGGACCGCTGGGGCCTGCAAAACGACCTCTACGCGCTCACCGTGGCCGGCGACGTGCCGCTTGCCGCCTATCTCGACTATCTGCGCCACTACGCCGCCGAGGATGCCTATCTGCCGCTTTCCAGCATCGCGGGCAACCTGTCGCACGCCCATTTGGCAGCAGCCCCCGGAGAGCGGGCGCACATCGCCGCCCTCACCCGGCCCTGGTTCGAGGCGATCCTCGGCCGCGTCGGGTACGCCCCGCGGCCGGACGAACGGCAGACCACCGCCATCCTGCGCGACCAACTGCTGTTCGACGCGGTTCAATACGGTTCGGCCGCAGCCGAAGCGTTTGCGCTCGAACGCTTCGGGGAGCTCCACCGCGGCGGATCGGTCCACCCGGACATCCTGAAGAGCGTCATGCAGGCCGCCGCCTGGTGCGGTGCCGCGCACGAATTCGAGTGGTTCGACCGGCGCTTCAACGCCTGCGCCAGCGAGCATGAGCGCATGACCATCCTGTCCGCCATCGGCTGTTTCCGCGGCGGTGCCGAAATCGAGCGCGCCCTGGACTACGTGCTCGCTACCGTGCCGCCCCGCAACAAGTTTATCCCGATCGTCGCCATGTCGGCAAACCCGCACGCCGTCCCCCTGCTGTGGGACTGGTACGTGAAGCACCTGGCCGAACTCGAGCAGTTCCACCCCATGCTCTACGAGCGGGTGATCGCGGCGATCGTACCCGTGGCAGCCATCGATCACGCCGAGTCCGTGCGGCGCTTCTTCGCGGATTACATCCTGAAAAACGCGAAGGCGGCCGATGTGATCCGGCTCTCGCTCGAGCGGCTCGAAATCAACCAACGCATGCGGGACCGGAGCCGCCCTTGACACCATCGCCGGGTTTCCGATATAGGTTCAGCAGTTTGCGCCTCCGAGAGTGGCTCGTTCGAGCGTGCCGTTAACAACGGCGGTTCACCCTGATTCCATCCGCCCCCCCCGCCCTGGGGTGGAAGTTGATAGCCGACATGATTCGACGCACTTTCCTCAAGTTAGCCGGCCTGGGCAGCGTCTCCTTCGCGGCCGGTTGCAGCCCCGAGTCCCCGCAATATCTCTACAGCCTGGTCCAGGCCCCGGAAGACATGGTGACCGGCAAGGCCACCTGGTATGCCTCGACCTGCCGGGAGTGCCCGGCCGGCTGCGGTGTCATCGCGAAGAACCGCGAAGGCCGCGTGATCAAACTCGAGGGCAACCCGCTGCACCCGGTAAACCGCGGCAGGCTGTGCATGCGCGGCCAGGCCGCCCTGCAGGCGGTGTACAACCCGGACCGCCTGAAAACCCCGCTGGTGAAGGACAAGGACGGCTTCCGGCCGATCGGCTTTGCCGAAGCCCGGGCCCTGCTCAAGGCCAAGGCCTGGCAGGCCGCCGGCCGGGGTGCGGACCGGGTGCGGCTCGTAACCGAGGTCGCCGGCGACAGCCAGATAGCGCTGTTCCGGGCCGCCCTGAAAAACTGGAACTCCCGCGGGCCGGTGGTCTTCGAACCGTTCGCCTACGAGGCGCTGAAGACAGCCAACCGCGAGGTCTTCGGTGTGGACGGCTTGGTGTCCTACCGCATGGAGGAGGCCGACGTGCTGGTCTCCTTCGGCGCCGATTTCCTGGAGACCTGGCTGTCGCCGGTGGAGTATGCTTGGAAGTTCAAAGCCATGCATGCGGTGCGCGGCAGCGAAAAGGGACTCTTCCTGCTGGTGAGCCCTTACCAGAGCCTCACCGGGTCCAATGCGGATCACTGGCTTGCCTGTGCTCCGGGCAGCGAGGCGGTGGTCGCGCTGGGCCTGGTGCGGCGGATGCTCGCCGGCGGCCGGGGCGGACACCTGCCGACCTCCTTGCGCGAGGCCCTCGCAAAGGCCAGCGCGGCCTACACGCCGGAGACGGTGTCCACGCTCGCCGGCCTTGCGCCGGCGGCCTGTGAGAAACTTGCCGGCCGCCTGGAACAGGCCCGCCGGCCCCTCGTGCTCGGCGCGGGGTGCGGCCTTAACGACGACAACGGTCTCAAGACCAACCTGGCCGCCAACCTGCTCAACCTCATGCTTGACCCGCAGCTTGCGCGCATCGACACGCTCAACCGCCACCGCGTGGAATCGGCCGACCGCCGGTCGGACGTGCTCGATCTGTTCCGGACGCTTTCGGCCGGGGGCTGCAATCTGCTGATCCTGAACAACGTCAACCCGGTCTTCAGCCTGCCGGCCGAGAGCCGCGCCCGCGAGGCCCTCAGTGCCCGCGACCTCTTTGTCGTCAGCATCGGCAGCTTCATCGACGAAACCTCGCAGCACGCCGACCTGATCCTGCCCGTCGCCCTGCCGCTCGAAACCTGGGACGAATACGGCGGCTGGTCGTCGATCGTCGCAACCCTGCAGCCGGCCATGGGACGGTTGAGCGATGCCCCGCACTTGGGGGATGTGATCCTGGAGGCCGGATTCGAGAACGACCGGCCGGCGCCGGATTTCAAGACCTATGTCGCCACCCGGCTGCACCGGGCCGGTCGGGTACACGACGAGCTCCAGTGGCTCGAGACCCTGCAGCACGGGGGCCTCTTCACGGCAGTCGATCCGCCCGCCTCCCCGCCGACGCGCTTGCCCGGCCGGCTGCCCCCGGCGCTGGCGATGCCCCATGCGCCGCCACCGTCCGGATTGGCCATCACGGCCGCACCGTCCGTGCGCCTGTTCGACGGCCGCGGGGCGAACAAGCCCTGGCTGTGCGAAATCCCGGATCCTCTTTCCCGGGTGGCATGGCAGTCCCCCGTGTGGCTCCATCCGGACACCGCGCGCGCGAAAGGGGTCGAAGCGGCGGACATCCTGCGCGTCGAGACCCGCTGGGGCAGCCTCGAGGCCCCGGCCTACGTGACCGAAGTGGTGCATCCCGGGCTGGCGCTGGTGGGCATCGGCCAGGGCCACACGTCCTACGGCCGCACGGCGCAGAACGCGGGCGCCAACCCCTTTGCCGTGCTCCCCGCCGGGGTCGACCCTGCCTGCGGCGGGCCCAGCTTCACCGCCTTCGATGCCCGCATCGAAAAAACCGGCCGCAGCACAAAACTCGCCCATACGGACGGCAGCCGAATTCAGCACGGCCGCACGTTCATCGTGACCACGACGATGGCAGACCTCCGGAAGGGACCGCCCCCGGCCAAGACCGGCCTCACGATGGGCGATTTTCCGCTCACGCTCCCGCTGCCGGAGGGCTACAGCCGCGAGCGGGATTTCTACCCGCCCCACGACCACGACCGCTACCGCTGGGCCATGGTGGTGGACCTCGACCGCTGCATCGGGTGCGGGGCCTGCGCTGCCGGCTGCATGGCCGAAAACAACATCGGCATCGCGGGCGAGAAGCTGATCACCCAGGGCCGGGAGATGGCCTGGATGAGCATCGAGCGCTACCACGACGAACGCCGCATGGAACGGGTGATGTTCCTGCCCATGCTGTGCATGCACTGCGACAACGCGCCCTGCGAATCGGTCTGCCCGGTCTACGCGCCCCACCACTCCTCGGAGGGGCTGAACAACCAGATCTACAACCGCTGCATCGGCACGCGCTTCTGCTCCCAGAACTGCCCCTACAAGGTGCGACGCTTCAACTGGTTCACCTACGAGTGGCCGGAGCCGCTGAACCTGCAGCTGAACCCCGATGTGACCGTGCGCAGCAAGGGCGTCATGGAGAAGTGCTCGTTCTGCATCCAGCGCATCAAGGTGGCGCGCACCGTCGCCAAGAACGAAAACCGGCTGATCCGGGACGGCGAGGTGGCCCCGGCCTGTGTCCAGACCTGCCCGACCGAGGC
>JBFYWS010000254.1:0-8580 GCA_041310935.1 Desulfobacteraceae bacterium
CCTCCCAGGCACAGCGACACGAGTCCGGTCTTCCGGTTCTGTCGGATCATCTCGTGGATCAGGGTCACCAGCAGCCGGCAGCCGCTCGCGCCGATGGGGTGCCCCAGCGCGACACTGCCGCCGTTGACGTTGACCTGGGCGGGGTCGAGTTTCAGCTCCCGCAGCACGGCGACGGTCGAGCCGCTGAAGGCCTCGTTGATTTCAAACAAATCCACGTCCTGGATCCCGATGCCTTCTTTCGCGAGGCATTTGGGTACGGCCAGGATCGGTGCGACCAGAACGTACTTCATGTCGAGCCCGGCCGAGGCCTGGGCGCCGATGGTGGCCAGCACCGTGCAGCCGAGCGCGCGTGCTTTCTCCTCCGCCATGACCACCACCGCGGCGGCGCCGTCGCTGATGACCGACGCGTTTCCAGCCGTGGCAACCCCGCTTTTCTGGAAGGCCGGGGACATCTTGGCCAATAGCTCGTAGCTCGTCTCCCGCGGGCACTCGTCCTGCCTGAACGCGATCGGCTCGCCCTTGCGCTGCGGGATCATCACCGGGACGATCTCGTCAACGAAGGTGCCGGCCTTGACGGCCGAGAGCGCGCGGCGATAGGACTCGGCCGCGTAGCGGTCCTGGTCCTCGCGGCTGACGTTGTATTTCTGGGAGCACAGGTCGTTGGAGATGCCCATGTGGAAGTCGTTGACGATGTCCCACAGCCCGTCGTGGACCATGTGGTCCTGGATCGTCCCCGGCCCCATGCGGTAGCCGAAGCGCGCCTTCTCGAGGTAATAGGGGGCGGCGCTCATGTTCTCCATGCCGCCGGCCACCACCACGTCGGCGTCCCCGGTCTGGACGGCCTGGGCGGCGAGCATCACGGCCTTGAGGGCCGAGCCGCAGACCTTGTTGACGGTGATAGCCTCCACCTCCCAGGGCATCCGGGCGAGGACGGCCGCCTGCTTGGCCGGGTTCTGGCCGTAGCCGCAGGGCAGCACCTGGCCCATGATGACCTCGTTCACCGCCGCCGTGTCGATCCCCGCCCGCTGGACGGCCTCCTTGATGACAATGGCACCGAGCGTGGTGGCGCCCACCCCGGTCAGGGTCCCGTTGAAACTTCCCAGCGGCGTACGAACCGCACTGACAATGACCGCTTTACGCATGAGCCTGTCCTTTCTTTCTTGGGCTGAAGTTTGAAGACGGTAAGCCTGAAAGCCGAAAACATCAGTTCCTTCAGCCTTCGGCCTTCAGTCTATTTTCACATATTCCTTCTATATTGCCCCCCCACCGCATACAGCGCCTGGGTGATCTGCCCCAGGCTGCAGAAGCGCACCGTGTGCATGAGCTCGCCAAAGACATTGCCGCCGCTCAGGGCGGTCTGCTGCAGCCGCTGCAGGGCCGCCGCCGATTCCGTGGCGTTGCGCTGCTTGAAGCCGGCCAGGCGCTGCAGCTGGGACTGCTTTTCCTCATCGGTCGCCCGGGCAAGCTCCACGGTCTCGCTTAGCTGGTCTTCAGAGGCGTGGGGGTCCCGGAAGGTGTTGACGCCGATGAGCGGCAGGCCGCCGTTGTGCTTCAGGGCTTCGTAATAGAGGGATTCCTCCTGGATCTTGCTTCGCTGGTAGCCGGTTTCCATGGCACCCAGCACCCCGCCGCGCTCGGTGATGCGGTCGAACTCCGCCAGGACCGCCTCCTCCACCAGGCGGGTCAGCTCCTCCACGATGAAGCTGCCCTGGTTCATGTTCTCGTTCTGGGTGAGGCCCCATTCGCGGTTGATGATGAGCTGGATGGCGAGCGCCCGGCGCACCGACTCGGTGCTGGGGGTGGTGATGGCCTCGTCGAAGGCGTTGGTGTGCAAGCTGTTGCAGTTGTCGTAGATGGCGCACAGCGCCTGGAGGGTGGTGCGAATGTCGTTGAACTGGATGTCCTGACTGTGCAGCGAGCGGCCCGAGGTCTGGATGTGGTACTTCAACTGCTGGGCGCGCACGGAGCCGGCGTATTTATGCTTCATGGCGACGGCCCAGATGCGCCGGGCGACACGGCCGATGACCGTGTACTCGGGCTCCATGCCGTTCGAGAAGAAGAAGGAGAGGTTCGGGGCGAAGCTGTCGATGGGCATCCCCCGGGAGAGATAGTACTCCACGTAGGTGAAGCCGTTCGCCAGGGTGAGCGCCAGTTGGGTGATGGGGTTCGCCCCGGCCTCGGCGATGTGGTAGCCCGAGATCGAGACCGAGTAGAAATTGCGCACGTGGTTGCGGATGAAGTACTCCTGGATGTCGCCCATCATCTTCAGGGCGAAGTCGATCGAGAAAATGCAGGTGTTCTGGCCCTGGTCCTCCTTGAGGATGTCGGCCTGGATCGTGCCGCGCACGTTGGACAGGACCGTGGTGCGGATCTTTTCGTGCTCGGCGGCGTCCGGCGCACGTCCGTTCTGAGCCGTGAACGCGTCCATCTGCTGGTCGATGGCGGCGTTGAGGAACATGGCCAGCATGATGGGCGCCGGGCCGTTGATCGTCATGGAGACCGACGTGTTGGGCGCGCAGAGCGCAAAGCCGCCGTAGAGCACCTTGACGTCGTCCAGGGTGCAGATGCTGACCCCCGAGGTGCCGACCTTGCCGTAGATGTCGGGCCGGATGTCCGGGTCGAAGCCGTAGAGGGTCACCGAGTCGAAGGCGGTCGAAAGCCGCGTGGCCTCGTAGTTGGCCGAGAGCATCTTGAAGCGCCGGTTGGTGCGCGCCGGGTCGCCCTCGCCGGCGAACATGCGCGTGGGGTCCTCGTCCGCGCGCTTGAGCGGGAAGACGCCGGCGGTGAACGGGAAGCGGCCGGGGACGTTCTCCGCGCGCATCCAGCGGTAGATCTCGGCCGGGTCCTCGAACCGCGGCAGTACGATCTTGGGGATGCGGGAGTGGGCGAGGGACTCCGCGTAGAGCGGCAGCCGGATCTCGCGCTCGCGGACCGTGTAGACGAGCTCATCCGCGCTGTAGAGATCCTTCACGTCGCGCCACTCCGCCATGACCCGGCGGGTCTCGGGGTCCAGCGTCTCCGCCGACGTGCGGGCCTCCTCCGTGAGCCGCGCGAGCAACTGCGGGGCCTCGCCCGCGAGCGCCTGGGCCGACTCCTCGAGGTGCCAGCCCCGACGCAGGGCCTGCATCTGCTGCCGGGTCTGCCGGTGATACTCTCGCACCGTGTCGGCGATCTCGCTCAGGTAGCGGACTCGCTCCGGCGGGATGATAATGGTCTTCGAGGAGGAGGTCTTGCCGGCGGGCCGGGGCAGGGTCGTTTCGAACCGGACCCCGGTCTTGGCGCCGACGGTGTCCATCAGGGCGTGGTAGAGGGCCGTCACCCCGTCGTCGTTAAACTTGGAGGCGATGGTGCCGAAGACCGCCATCTCATCGGGCTGCCGGTCAAAGGCCTTGCGGTTGCGCTGGACCTGCTTGCGCACATGCTGCACGGCGTCGTCGCTGCCGCGCTTCTCGAACTTGTTGACCACCGCCAGGTCGGCGAAATCCAGCATGTCGATCTTCTCGAGCTGGGAGGCGGCCCCGTAATCGCTCGTCATGACATACATGGAGACATCCACGAGGTCGACGATGCTCGAGTCGCCCTGGCCGATGCCGGCGGTCTCCGTGATGACCAGATCAAACCCCGCCGCCTTGACGGTCAGGATGGCGTCGGCCAGGGCCTCGGGCACCTCGGTCGCGGAGCCGCGGGTGGCGAGCGAGCGCATGTAGACCCGCGGACTGCCGATGGCGTTCATGCGGATGCGGTCCCCCAGGAGCGCTCCGCCGGTTTTCCGGCGCGACGGGTCGCAGCTCAGCACCGCGACACGCACCTGCCCGAGGTCGTGCAGGATGCGCACGATCAGCTCGTCGGTCAGGGAGGACTTGCCCGCCCCGCCGGTGCCGGTGATGCCGATGACCGGCACCCGGCGGCGGCCGATCTTCGCCGCGAGCTCCGCGCGTAGCCGGGCCAGGTGGCCGTTTTGCAGGGCCTTGGCAGCCTCAACGGCCGAGATCAGGTTCGCCACCAGGCGCTTGTTGTCCGGCGTGAGGGCATCGAAAGGGAAATCGAAGCCGCCCACGGTGGGGAAGTCAAGCGCCTGAACCATGTGGTTGATCATGCCCTGCAGCCCCAGGCGGGTGCCGTCCTCGGGTGCGTAGATCTTGGTCACGCCGTACGCTTCGAGCTCCCTAATCTCCTCGGGCACGATCACGCCGCCGCCGCCGCCGAAGACCTTGACGTGGGCCGCACCGCGCTCGCGCAGGAGGTCGACCAGGTATTTGAAGAATTCGATGTGGCCGCCCTGGTAGCTCGAAACGGCCACCCCCTGGACGTCCTCCTCAACGGCCGCATCCACGATCTCCTGCACGGAGCGGTTGTGGCCGAGATGGATCACCTCGACCCCGGTGTCCTGGATGATCCGGCGCATGATGTTGATGGCTGCGTCGTGTCCGTCGAAGAGCGCGGTGGCCGTCACTACCCGGATGAGGTGTTGGGGTTTGTAAATTTCGGCGAGTGCGTTCATAACCTCCCCCTTATCAGAACGTTTGCCGATGGGTGCGTTTGCCCATTGGCCCGAAATTGATGCGACCGGGACGCGGTTAATCGGTCCTGTTCTCAGCTATCTGAAATCACACTTAACTACGAAATGCGCGACATACACGAAAATGTTTGATTGTCGTTGGGTTTCCCTTTTTGCGACGTTCGCGTATTTCGTAGTTCCCTCTTCCCCATCCATCACAGCAGCCTTCACTTCGTCACGCGTGACGCATCGCCCACCCTGCCGCCCGTGCACATCCGCAGGATTGCCGCCGTCTGGAGCTTGATGTAGTCTTCGATGCTGTAGTGCTTGCCGAGGAACCAGCGGCGGAAGGTCCACATGTGGCCCATCACCACGATGTTGTGGGCGGTCAGTTCAATGGACCGCTCGTCCAGATGCGGCAGCTCTCCCGATTGCGAGAGCCGGGCGAGAACGCCGACCAGCAGGCCGGTGATCCGAAGCTCGTTCTCCAGGACCCTTTTCTGCCACTGCCCGGGCAAGGACTGAGTTTCCTGGTAGATCATCAGGATGAAGTCGCTCATCCGATGGCAGACCATGAAATATTCCCGGATGACCTTGGCCAGGGCATCCCGCCCGCCGGTGGCTTTGGTCATGGCCTGGGTGACCCCCTGTTCCATTTCCGAATGGATGAAGTCGCACACCAGGTACAGGATGTCTTCCTTGCAGTTGAAATACTCGTAGAGTGAGCCGATGGAGATGCCGGCCGCACGGGCAATCTGCCGCGTGGTGGTCTTGTGGAAGCCCCGCTCGATAAACAGCCGGACGGCCGCGTCCGCGATCTGGCGGCGCCGGCGTTCGACCAGATCGGGGTCCTTGACCTGGGTGGGGATGGTGGCCGTGCGGTTCACCTTCTGCATCGGAGCTCTCGATCAACCCGGAGGCTTCACCGGATGGGGCTGGATATGAAACGCCGGCTTCAGGCACAATCGCCGAGCGAGCGCTCAATCGCCTTTGATTTTTACACAGCGCCGAAACGGTTGTCAAGCATTCCTGTTGCCCGGGCAGATTATTCGGCAGGGCCGAAGCCCGGGTCAGGGGCGGCGATTCTGTTTTAACGTTGCAATGCCGGCGGCCATAATGACCAACAGCAACAGGTTGAGCCCCCACGCATATCGATAGAACCCTGTGCCATCGTAGACCAGCCCGCCGACAAGAGGCCCCAGGGCGCCGCCGATTCCCGCGACGAAGAAGGTCAGGAACCCGAAGATTGCGCCCATGTTTTTACGGCCGAAACGGTCGGCGGCGAGGATCGGCAGCAACGGCCCCAGGCAGCCATAGCCGAATCCGAACACGACGGCATACAGGAAGAGCATCTCCACCGTCCGGGTCTGCAGGAGGATGGCCATCCCCGCCGCCATGAACAAATACCCCAAGGCGGCTGAATATTTGGGGTCGCCGATCCGGTCGCTGATCCAGCCGAAGAAGAACTGCCCTATCAGGCCGGCGAAGCCCATGGCGCCCAGGGATGCCGCAGCGGCAATCTGGCTGATCCCGTTGTCGATGGCATAGGGCACCTGGTGCACAAAGGCCATCATGGCCGCCATGACGGCCGTGCCGTGGCAAAGCGCCAGGACCCAGAATCGGGAATCGCTTCGAATCGGCCCGGTGGAGGGTGGCTCCGGGTCGGCCGCCATGCCGGCGGCAAGCCCCCGGTTGCCTGCTGCCGCCGGCTCACCGTCGGGCGTGAGGCCGTAGGCTTCCGGAATCGTCCGGCGCAGAAGCAACTGCGCGATGAGGATGCCGGGGATGAGCAAGACCAAGCCGATAAAAAAGAATCCCGTCTTCCAGGAAAAATGCTCCAGCATGAAGGCGGTCGCCGGCGTAAGGGTGATCGTGCCGAAACTGACTCCCATGCTGGAAATGCCGATGGCAAGCCCCCGTTTGCGGACAAACCACTTGCCCACCGAGGAATTCGCCACGACTGCACCCGTCCAGGAGGAGCCGAGCCCATAGAGGACCCCGTAAGCGAAATAGAACTCCAGGGGCGTCTTGGCGCCGGCGCAGAGAAAGAACCCCGTGGCGCCAACTACAGCACCGATCGTGGCGACCCAGCGCGGCGCGATCCGGTCGAGGAGTCTTCCGGAGCCGATACCCCCTAAAGCATACACGAGCAGGTTGATCGAGGCCGCCAGCGACACCACGGAGCGGGACCACCCGTTTTCGGCCGTGAGGGGTTGCACGAAGATGCCGAAGGAATAGCGGGCGCCATAGCTGACGGCCATGAGCAGAAAGGCGCCGGTAACGACATACCACCCCCAGAATAGTTTCTTCTTTTCCTGACCTGCCGACATGGCGGTAATTCCTGACGACTTTGCGAAAAGTCGGTTACGGCGCGCTGCGCTCTCCTATCGGTAATGAAGTGTCGCTCTTGTGGGAGTGGCTTCCAGCCACGATCATCGCGGTCCGCCGCGGCGGACTCCCACCGGGCTGAAAGAGACGACTTCATCGGAAAGCAGAACTCGACCGCATTCAACTTTCCAGGAGCGGGCTACCATACACCGCCCCCTCTTCAAAAGCCATCGCCGCATGCCGCCCAGCGGTTGCGTGAAGGGATTGACAAGCGGGGATGAGATGGTCTAAACATGAACGAGCGCTCGCTCATTTTGGTTGAACTCCCTCAGCACGCTCCAGCTCTTCGCCGCAACCGGTCTCCGAGCGCCAATGGCTCCAGGAGAAATTAAATACTCAGGTAGATAGACCGAAGGTGGATAGACTGAAGGAAAAGACATGCGCGATCACGGCTACCCTTCAGTCTTCAGCCTAACCGCCTATGTAGTCATCAACCCTATCAGGAGGTCGGCATGAGTGAGGACGTGTTGCTGGTCAAAGAGGCAGACGGGGTCGTGACGCTGACACTGAACCGGCCCGAGGTCATGAACTCGCTGAACTTTCAGCTCTTGTTCGCGTTGCGGGATGCAGTCGAGGGTCTCCGTTTCCGGCGCGATATCCGGGTCATCATCATCACCGGCACCGGCGACAAAGCTTTTTGCTCCGGGGCGGATTTAAAGGAGCGCGCCACCCTGGCTCCGGAAAAAGTCCGCGAGTACATTTTTACGATCCGCAACTTATTCACCGCGATCGAGCAGTTGAACAAGCCGGTGATCGCGGCGGTGAACGGCATCGCTCTCGGCGGCGGCACTGAGTTGGCCCTGGCGAGCGACATCCGCATTGCCTCGAAAACCGCGACGATGGGGTTGACCGAAACCCGCCTGGCCATCATCCCGGGGGCGGGCGGCACCCAGCGGCTGCCGCGGCTGGTGGGTCGGGGAAAGGGCAAGGAGCTCATTTTCACCGGCCGGCGGGTGGATGCGGCCGAGGCCGAGCGCATCGGGCTGGTGAACCAGGTCTGCGAACCCAAGGAGCTGCTGGAGGAGTGCCGCAAGATGGCTGCCATGATCTGCGAGACCGGGCCCATCGCCATCGAGCAGGCCAAGTACGCCATCAACCACGGGATCGAGACCGACATCGCCACGGGGCTTGCGATCGAATCCAATGCCTACTGGGTAACCATCCCGACCGAAGACCGCCTCGAAGGGCTGGCGGCGTTCAAAGAGAAGCGCAAGCCGGTGTATAAGGGAAAATGAAGGGTTCAAGGGTTCGAGGGTTCAAGGGGTCGAGTGGGAAAAAATTTTACGCCTTTTGCAACCGCTGCGAGGGGAAAGCCCCAACGTGATTCGTCTGGTCTTTTTCAATGTATTTCACTTGAACCCTCGAACCCATGACCCCTTGGCCCCTTCAAGAAACAGCCGGCGAAAAGAACGAATTCGAGAATTCTCAGAATCATACTCAAATGAGAAAGGAGACAGCAGCAATGACCGAGTACGATTATTGGAAAATCTTTCCGCGAATGCCCAGAAAAGTGACGCTTGGCGACATCACGGTCCGGGACGGCTTTCAGCATCTGGAGAAGTTCATCTCCACCCGGGCCAAGATCTTCTACGCCGAGGAGATGATATTTGCCGGCTGCAAGAACATCGAGGTCACCAACCTCGGCAACGCCTTTCTGATGCCGCAGTTCAGCGATGCCGAGAAGGTGCTGGCCC
>JBFYWS010000289.1:0-3745 GCA_041310935.1 Desulfobacteraceae bacterium
CGCGAAAACGGGCGACACAGGTGTCCAGGATCGCACCGAAGAAAAGAATGCAGATGATCGCGCCGATCCGGCCCAAGCGCTTGCGAGCACGTGTCGCCTGTTCCAGAGTCACCGGGCACTCTCCGCAGGTTTATCGATGGGACTCACGTCACCCCACACTCAATTCGGATCCGGCCGCTTCCATTTAACAGAGTGTTGATTGATTCTCCTTAACAGCTCTTCGATACCGCCGCCGGTTGAAACCAGCCGCTCTTTCTTATGTTTCGGCAGCCTCTTCACTCGCCGCTCAATTTTCAGAGCCAGGCTATGCGTGCCGATCCGTTTTTTGAAAACCAGCTTCAAGCGCCCTTTTCCGCGCAGGTACTTTGCCCCCTTGTCGGCTTGATGCTCAGCAAATCGGCGTTCGACGTCCGTGGCAATGCCCGTGTACAAATTGCCACCGCGGCATCTGACCATGTACAGGTACCATCCCGGCATGGAATCATTTCATCCGGACATCTCTTCGACCACCAACTCGTCGTGGATGTCGATACAGCCGATCACACTCTGAGCCGCGGGGCAGCGCACCAAGTAAGTGGAAAAGGCTTCCCGCGCCTCTCCCGATTTACCCGCCGGAACTTTCAGGTGACACGTTACCCGGATATCTGTAATTTTCAGAACACCGTTTACATTTTTGATATCCCCTTCCACATCTGCCCAATAACGGTCTTCGGGAGTCGGAACCTTTTTTCCGGCCAGCACCGTGGCCAGTGTGCCCATCATTCAACCGGCGGTTGCCGCCACGATATGATCCAGGGTGGCAGCGTGCTCCTTCTCCGGCTCGACCTTATAAAAACGTTTGATTCCCCCGTGGACCCCGTAATAGACGGGTTCGTCAAACCCCTCGATCATGGCTCTGCGGGTGGGACCCTTTTCCCTCACAATCTTGATCCGAGATGTGTGAACAACTTCTCCCATGGTGTTCTCCCCTTTATTTTGGTTCAAGTTTGTCCAGGTTGGGTTCTAATATCATCATCGGCAAAACCGGGCAACCCGTCCCGGTCAGCCGAGCCCGTGCTCGAACAACACTGCCCCATCGACATGTGCCGCCGCCAGTTCAACCAGGTGCCGGTGGTGCGTGAAGAAAATCACCTGGGTCCTGGCCGAAATTTCCCCCAGCGCCTGCAGGGCGGCCGCAGCGCGGCTGTTGTCGAATTTGATCAGGATGTCGTCGACGATAAACGGCATGGGTTCGTTTCCGTCGAGGTAGTGCTCGATGCCCGCCAGCCGCAGGGCCAGGTAGAGCTGATCCGCCGTGCCGTCGCTCATGCCCTCCACCGGCACGATCTGCCGGCCGCCCGGCCGCACGCCCACGAGCACGGGGTTGCCGTCGGGGTCGCGGTCCGCCCGCACACCTTCGAAGGAGCCACATGTGATTCGGCTGAACCGGCTGGAGGCCCTTTTTAAAATCGGGCCCTGGCTCTTCTCCCGAAAGCGCTCGATCGCCAAGCTCAAGACCCGCGTTGCGATTTTCAGGCGCGCGTACTGATCCACATCCCTTTCCAGCCCGCCTATGACAACCTGCATCTCCTCGGCGATCACCGCGGCCCGGTCGCCGCCGTCCATCCGACTGAGCTCGGCGTTTTCCCGGCCGATAGCCTGGTCCAACTCCGACTTCTCGCTGCTGAGCCGCCGGGTCTCCTCTTTCAGTCGTTCGATGTCGCCCATGATGCCGTCAGGGTCGATCGCTCCTGCGTCGCGGACGAATTCATCCACCGCGGCCCCGCCGCCCAGCTGGAGCAGCCGCTCGTTCTCGTGCCGCAGCCGGGCCTCCAACTGCAGGCGCTGAGACGAACGCCGCTCCGCCTCGGGCAGTTCCTCGCTGATACGGCACCCGGCCTCCAAGCACATGCCTTTGAGCTGCGTCTCAATCTCGGCCATGGCGACCGCCGCCTGCTGCATTTTGGTCTGGGCCTGCTCGCTCTGTTTTTGAAGTGTCTGCCGCTTGGACTGCGTCTGGCGCGCGCCGGTAAGCCGGCGCTGCAGTTCGAGTGTTACCTCGTCGACCGGCCGGGCAGCCACATCGGCCGCCACGGCACCTGCCAGCGCCTGCACCTTGCGCCTGAACGCCTCGGCATCGCGTTCGATTCCGTCCAGGCGCTGTTGCAGGATCTCAGCCTCCCGCAGCTTGTCGAAAAGGCTCTTCAACTCCTCCATTACCGCGGTGGCCGCGCCCGGCCGGGCATCCGCGGCGAGGCCCAGGGGTTTGACCGCCTGAACCCACTCCTTCTGCCAGCGCCGGAGCTCCCCTTCGTTTGCCTGCAGGCGCGCCGTGGCCGATTCGAGTTCGTTTTCAAACCGGGATTTTTCGCGCACAAGCTCCGCGCGCTGCCGGCCGAGCCCCTCCTCGGCCGCGACAATGTCGCGAACCCGCTTGACCCGGCCGGAGAGCGTTTCAGCCTCATCGGCCGATGGCTCGGCCATCGACTCCAGACAGCGGCCCAGTGCGGCGCGCGCGCCATCGACGTCGGCCTGCAGTGCCTCGAACTGCGCGCTGCGTTGCAAGGCGTCGGACGCCTTTTCGACCAGGGCTCTGAAATCCTGCAGCCATTGCCGCATTTCGCGCGGCAAGCGCGGTGTCACCGCAAGCGGCTGCCACACGCCGGACCACTCGGCCGCCGCGCTTGCTCTTTCAGACCGGCTGGCGGCGAGCTCCTCCCCGAGCTGTTTGACCTGCTGCGTGAATGCGGCCTGGTCGGCCAACAGCCGCGCCTTGACGGCGACACGGTCGGCCTCCCGGCGCAGCCGGTCCGCCAGCCCGTCGGACTCTTCGATGCGGGCTGCGAAGGCTGCCTATAGAGACGACTCGCCCGGAAACGACTGCATGAAAAATTGCTGTTCGTCCGCGGAGACGGCTTCACTGTTCAGCCTGCGGGCGATCAGCCCCCAGCCGCGGCCGCGCAGCGTGCGCGCAGCCTCCAGATCCGCCTCGGTGGGCACCTCCCGCTCCAGACGCGCCTCTTCGAGCCGGTGCCCGGTCTCAGACAGGCTCGCTGCGGTCTTGCGGGTCTCCTCGGTGAGGGTCGCAAGGCGGCGCTCCAGGCCGTCGAAACGGTCCTCGAAGACCCGGATGGTTTCAAGCGCCGGCGCCGGAAGCCGCCCCAGCTCTTCCAGCGGCGTTGCCGACAGACCAAGCCTTGCCCGGCCTTGTTCGCAAGCCTGCCGCAGCGCCTGATGCTCGGTGTGAACGGATTTGAGCTGCTGCTCGAGTGGCAGAGCCTCTTCGGCCAATGCGAGCGCCCGCTTCAGGGTCTCAACCGGCCGCGGTTTTGCCAGGGCAGTGAGCCGGCTCTCCACCCCGGCGATCTGCCGGGTGTGCTCGGGGATTTTCTCGCGGCCGCTTTCGATGCGTGCCGCAATGCGCTCATACTCGGCCCCGAGCTCCCGGATCCGCACCGCCTCCGGTTTTTTGACCCGTAGACGCTCGGCCTCTTCGATCGTCAGATCCTCACGCAGGCTGCGCAGGATCTGGCGGGCCTCGGTCTGCAGCGTGTTTCGCCGGGTTTCGAGCGCGATGCGGTCCTTGGAGGCTTTGCGCTGGCTGCCCAACTCCTGGTGGAGTTCCTCGATCACCTCGGCCTGATCGAGCAGCGTTGCAGGGTCTTCCAGGTCGGCAACCGACGTGCGCAGGTTCGAAAGCGCCGCGAGGGCCTGGTCCCTTTCGCTTTCCGCGACCCGCAGGCGTGTGAGGGCATCCGTGCGCCGA
>JBFYWS010000294.1:0-3602 GCA_041310935.1 Desulfobacteraceae bacterium
TCCGGGATATTCAAGAGCAGTGACCCCGCCCGAAGGGCGAAAGCCATTGTGCAGGCCACCACCCAGTACCGGAACCCCGGCATCCTGGCCGAACTGAGCGCCAACCTGGGCGCGCCCATGCCCGGCATGAGTGCTGCCGGTTTGCCTGAAAATCAGCGGCTGGCGGGCCGGGGCTGGTAACTGTCCATCCATAAACGGCGCCTTTCGGCCCATGCCGGCGTTCTCGCTCTTCGCAATCCTCGAAGTAGCCTGACTACGCCTGCGAGTGCGAAATCGCTGCGGCCTTGGCCTGAACCGCAATCCACCATTTCTGGATGGACACTAACTATAAAAACAGGGGAGCGGGCGTTGAGGATCGGGGTATTGGCGCTGCAAGGCGCCTTCATCGAGCACATCCACAAGCTGAGGCAGCTCGGCATCCAGGCCTCCGAGGTGCGCCTGCCGCAGGAGATACCGGGGCTAAACGGCTTGATCATCCCAGGCGGTGAAAGCACCACCATCGGCAAACTGATGGTCTCTTATGACCTGGTGGAACCCATCCGCAGCTTCGCCGCCCGGAATGCGGTCTGGGGCACCTGCGCCGGGATGATCTTGATGGCCAAAGAGGTCGGGCAGGACCAACCTGTCTTAGGGCTCATGGACATCGCGGTCGAGCGCAACGCCTTCGGACGGCAGATAGACAGTTTTGAGGCGGACCTGCCGGTGGAGGTCCTGAAAGAGGGACGCACCAAACCCTTTCCGGCCATCTTCATTCGAGCGCCCCGCCTGGTCGAAGCCCGGCCGCCCGCGCAGGTGATCGCCCGTCTGGCAGACGGCACGGCCGTGGCCGCGGCCGCGGGCCGGCTGCTGGTCACCTCTTTTCATCCGGAGCTGTCGCGCGATCTTCGGTTCCACGAATATTTTCTCGAGATGGTTCGATCGTAAATAAACGAAGAGGGGCTCCCCCGATGGCGGGGAGTCCCTCTTCGTTTATTTATTACAAAAGGGCGCCAGCCCTTTTAGCAAGACCATTGCGAGGGATACTTTGCTTCAGCGATTCGAGGTTCGCGTTTAGAAGTCCTTTGATATTCCAGCCGGCTTCGGTAAAAAGGGAGTCCTTTGCGTCCCGCGTGCGGAATTCCTGGTGAACATGGTTCCAGGAAAGCTTTTCTGGCTGTGACGTGTGGCACCAGAAAATCAGAGAAACGTCAGACACGATAATAGCGGATGTCCTTCCTCTTTCGCCGAAAGCACGTGCATTCGTGGCGGAAAAACTAATCGATGCCTCGATTCAGAACCGGCGGTTACTCTTTCTTCCGCCTGGAGGGATGAGGATAATTGCTCCTGGGGTCGGCTACGCCGTTGAAAGGGGCGACATTGGATGTAACCTTTTAGCCCGTTTTGCGTTAAATACAGCGTGTGAACACTTTCAAAGATTTCTATAACCAGCAGCGGCGAAAATTTTTGGCTTACCTCATCCGCCGTTCGGGTGATTATCACTTGGGCTGCGACATCATGCAGGAGAGCTTTATTCGTCTTTATGAAAAATACACGGCTGAAAACCACACACCGCAGTTGCTGTACACGATCGGCAGAAACCTCGTCCTCGATTCGCTTCGCAAGCGGAAATGGGACCCATCTTCGCTGGAGGATGACAATCAACCGGCCGACAGCCAAGAGCACGATTTTATGGTGCGGGACGAGTATCGCCGGGTGTTGGCAGCCATGCGGCATCTTCAGGATGACGAAAGAGACCTGCTTTCTCTCGCTGTGAGCAGTGAAATGCCTTATCGTGAACTGGCTCAAATAACGGGGATCAGCGAGGCCAACGTCAAAGTGAAAATCCATCGTGCCCGAAAAAAGCTCAGAGCCTACCTTGAGGCGGAAAAAAATGGATGACAACCTGATCAGCATGTATATTGACAATGAGCTCAGCCTGGACGACAAGATTATTTTTGTGGAAGCCGTCCATGAGGATCAGAACTTCAAAGATGATACCGTAAACCTGCTCCTACAGGAAAAACTCATACGTTCGGAAGTCGTCGACCATATTCCGGCACTCGATTTAAAGGAGCACCGAAACGCCTGGCATGTGAAACTGTTCCGGCCGTTTGTCGCCGCCGCCGCTGCCGGATTGGCTGCCGCAGCAATCCTGTTCTTCATTGTTTACCCTCGACCCGAACACCTGATGCGGCCATACCGGTTCGTGATTTACCAGCCAGAGGCCCAAAACGTTGAGCTTGCTGGTAGTTTCAGCGACTGGCAAAGGATTCCGCTGAAACCCACCGGCCAAAGCGGTTACTGGGAAACCACGTTGGATCTTCCCGAAGGAGACCATCGTTTCAGCTACATCATCGAAGGAAACCGAAGGCTGACCGATCCGACGATTGCGGTGCGCGAAACCGATGATTTCGGCGGAGAAAACTCCATTCTCAGGGTTAAATTGCAAACGTGAAGCAACGCATCGTCTCGGTTTTAGCGGCAGCTTTCATGGCCGGGGGCAGCACCGCGCATTACCACGTGATCGACAACGGCCATGTGGAAATGTATCTGATGGCACCGCAGGCCCAGTCGGTGGTCCTGGTGGTCTCCGGCGATACGTTCCAACAGGTTCAAGCCCTGCGGGACGTTTCCGGTATGTGGAAAGTCACGCTGCACGGGTTGCATGAATTCAAGTATTTTTATCTGTTGGACGGCAAAGCGTACCTGCCGGATTGCCCCCTGAGGGATAATGACGATTTCGGGTCGAATAACTGTGTCTTTTCACAGTGAGCGTATGAACGAGGTCGCACGCGCCATGAGTTATATGAAATCTTTTTGGGCAACTTTTATGTCTCTTGCGGCAGGGATCTTGCTCCTGGCCTCCACGGTCTTTGCGGATGCGGTGGAGCAGAGCCTCGTCCAGATGCCCGCGCCGGTCAAGGACCGCACCCGCGCGATGATTCAAAAAGGGGTTTCCAGCGAGGATGCCATTCAACTCGTACAGGCCATGAATGCCAATCGCTTCCAGGAGGAACAAATTCTAAAAGCCCAAGCCATTGTCCTGGAGGCGCAAGGCAGAAGGCTTCCAACAAAGCCGGTCATCAACAAGGCTTTTGAAGGCATGGCCAAAAAGGTGGCTCCTGAACGGACCTTGCAGGCCATGGAAGCTGTGAGCTCCCGTTACGCATTTGCTTTCGACCAGGCCCGGTCCATCACTAAAAACACGGAGCAAGTTGGACGGCTGGGGAACATGCTCGCCGAGAGCCTTGCCGCTGGCCTGAAAGAGCAGGATGCATCCCAGGTAATGGGCCATCTCCAAGAGCAGTCTCCGAAAATGAATCAGGACCAGATGGACGAGCTGACCGCAGCGTGTCTGGCGATGGCAAGGGATATGTCGAGACTGGGTGTTTCTTCCACTCTGTCCTCCCAGGTCATTGCGAGTGCACTATCCAATGGGATGAACGCAGCCAGCATTGCGAGCATGCATCAGTCCCTGGTTGCCCAATCCCAGACTCATTCTGCACAAGCCGTGGCCCAGGGGCTCTCGCAAGGAATGCAGGGTCAGTCTGCGCAAGGACATGGCGGTATCGCCGGAGGGCAATCCGGGCAAATCGGTCAGGGTAGCTCTGGTAATTCAGGAG
>JBFYWS010000322.1:0-2808 GCA_041310935.1 Desulfobacteraceae bacterium
GTGGCGTCCCCAAGGGGATTTGAACCCCTGTTGCCGACGTGAAAGGCCGGTGTCCTGGACCAGGCTAGACGATGGGGACGAATGTGTTTTAAATATCTGGTGGGCCGTGCTGGACTCGAACCAGCGACTCTCTGCTTAAAAGGCAGATACTCTACCACCTGAGTTAACGGCCCGATTCAAAACGATACTCTATACGGATGGCGGGCGCTTTTGTCAACAAATTTCTGGGGCCAGCACCGCTCCGAACATTAGATTGAGGCAAGAGGCTCGAGGCTCGAGGCTCAAGGCAACAGATACCATCACCGTCGCTTCCAGCTTCTCGCCTCAAGCATCCAGCCGTTGCATGTGAACATTTACAAAAGCCGCACAACGCCGGATCACGGCGTGAGGCGCCGTTTTTCAACCGGGTTGGTCCGCGGCCCCGGGCGGCCGCCGGGCGATCCGTCACAGGGCCACGGCCGTCAGGATCAGCGCCACGGCCGTCCCGAAAAACATCCAGTCCTTGCGTCCGGTCGCCAAGTCCGGGTCGGTGCGCGTTTCGGAATAGCAACGGGCCTCCATGGCGACGGCCAGGTTGTCGGCGGTTTCGAATGTGCGCCGCATGAGCGGTATGCCGAATGCGGTCAGGCGGCGAATCGGGTTGCGGCGGTTCTCGCTGGCGCGGGCGCGCTGGGCGTCGGAGGTCTTCGCCGCCTGCTCCAGGATCACCGGCATAAAACGGGCAACCAGGCTCAGCATGGTGGCCACGCGCGCGGCCGGCACCCACGGGACCGGTTTCAGAAACCACTCAACGCCGGCCTTGATTTCCGCTGAGCGGGTCGTGGCGATGAAGGCGGCGCCGACGATGAAGACCAGCACCAGGCGCAGGCAGACGAGTGTCCCCTCGCGCAGCCCCTCCCGCGTCACGGCCACGGGCCCGAGCCCGGCCAGCGGGGCGCCGTCGGTGGAAAAAACCCGGGCGATGAAGACCAGCGCCAGGAGGAAAAAGAGCCACCGCAGCTCACTGAACTGAACGCGCGCGGCCGGCCGAAAAACGCTGAAAAGGATGACGAGCGGGGCCATGAGCAGCGCCAGGCCGGCAAACCCGAGCCCCAGGCCGGCCACGGAAACGCCGGCCATGAGGACAAGCTTGAGGCGCACGTCCAAAACCCGGCCGTGGCGGGGCGGCATCAGCTCAGCCATGAGAGCCCCCTGCCCCCGCGCTGCGCGGCCTGCGGGCTTCGGACGTCGAAGGTCTCGGCCTCGGAAACCACCGTAGCGGGCAGGCCGTCGGCCACGATCCTGCCGTGCTGCATGATCACGAGGCGGTCGGCGTGGGCCAGCACCTTGTCGAGGTCGTGGGTGGTCAGAAGGATCGTCTGGCCGGAGCGATGCAGCGCCACCATCTGCCCGAGCACCTGGCGCACCCCGGGGTAATCCAGGTTAGAGAAAGGCTCGTCGAAGACGATCACCCGCGGCTGCATGGCCAGGACCCCGGCAATGGAAAGCCTGCGTTTTTCGCCGCCGGACAGCCGGTGGGGACGGCGCCCGGCCAACTCCGCCAGCCCCACCGCAGCGAGCGCACCGTCCACGCGCCGGCCCACCTCGGGGCGGCTGAGCCGCAGGTTTTCCGGGCCGAACGCCACGTCGTCGTGCACGGTCTCGCCCACGATCTGGCTGTCGGCGTCCTGGAAGATCATGCCCACCCGCATCCTGGCCCGCCGCGGGTCGTCCGCAACCGAGACCCCGGCCACGCGCACCGTGCCGGAGGTCGGCAGCAGCAGCCCGTTCAGGTGGCGCAGCAGGGTCGTCTTGCCCGAGCCGTTGGCGCCGGCAATCACCACGAATGCGCCCTCCTCGATGTCGAGAGAGATGTCAGCCAGGCCGATGGTCCCGTCGGCAAAGCAATGGGTCAGATGCTGGATTTCGATGATCAGGGGCATTTCGAACTCATGTGTTCATCACCGGCCGGACGGCCCGGGCGATCAGGGCGGCGGCGGCGATCTTGAGGGCATCCCCCGGGAGAAACGGGGCCATTCCCAGCGCCAGCGCTTTTGCGGGCGACAGACCGGTCACCGCCGCAAGCCACGCCACCCCGCAGGCATAAAGAACCATGGCACCCGCGGTCATGGCCGCCACATCCCAGACCATGCGCCGCGGCAGCCGCTCGGCCATCCGCCCGACCAGGAACACCACCGGCAGGTAGCCTATAAGAAAACCGCCCGTCGGCCCGAAGATGCGGCCGATGCCGCCGGTGCCGCCGGCAAAAACCGGCAGCCCGACAATTCCCGCCAGCAGGTAGACCGCGACACTTGCCAGCCCCCAGCGGCTTCCGAGCAGCAGGCCGGAGAGGAAGACAAACATGTTCTGCAGCACGATCGGCACCGGGCCGATGGGGATCGCCATGTAGGCGCCGGCGGCCATCAGGGCCGCAAACAGCGAGGCGTAGACCATCGGTCGCAAGGCAGTTGTTGCGGCTGTGGCCGGCTGTTGAAGTGCCCCCTTGTCTCCCACGCTGCCGTTCATTTCCGATCCATCAATAGAGAACCGCGCTGTTTTGCCCCTCGAACCCTTGAACCCTCGAACCCTTGGCCCCTTTATTCATGTCTGCAGAAAACAATCCCCGTAAATAATGTGCTTCAGCGACCCATCGGGTTCCCGCAGAATGAGGGCCCCGTTTTCGTCCACGTCCACGGCAATGCCCCGGAGCTCCTCTTTCAGCGTCACGATCCGCACGGGTTTGTTGAGCGTCACCGAATAGGCCTTCCACGCGGGGATGACCGCCTCCCAGGCGCCGGCGGCGATGCCGGCCTCGAACTCATCCAGGAA
>JBFYWS010000333.1:0-2874 GCA_041310935.1 Desulfobacteraceae bacterium
TTCTGCTGGTCTCGATCGGAATGGCCATGCGGTTCTCGAGCATCAGACGCTACGTCCGGGAGTGTGCCGCCATCGCGGGCATCAAGTTCGCGATCCTGCCGGTGACCGCCTGCCTGGTCGGCTATTTCATCGGGTATGGCTCCATGCACGCGGGGTTGCCGCTGAAGGTCGTCTTGATCCTCTCTTCGGCGCCGGTGGCTTTTACGGCCCTGATCCCCCCATCCATCTACGAACTGGACCTGGAGCTCTCCAATGCGTGCTGGCTCACGTCCACGCTGGCGCTCTTCGGGGTGCTTCCGATTGTGTATGTGCTGATTCAACACCTGTGAAGGAAGACCGGAACGATGCGGCAAGACGACTGTTTTCTGGGGTTGGACCTGAGCACGCAGAGCCTCACGGCGATAGTCATTTCGCTTGAGTCCGGAGTGATCCGGCAGCTCTCGATCAACTTCGATCAAGGATATCCGCGCTACGGCACCCGCGGCGGCGTTCCCCCATCGCCTGATCTGCTGCGGGTCCACGTGGACCCCCTGATGTGGGTGGAAGCCCTGGACGACATGCTGCGCTTGCTGCAGGAGGAAGCCCTGACCAGCCGAATTGCTGCCGTGGCGGTTTCGGCCCAGCAGCATGGGACGGTGTATCTCAACCACCAGGCGGAAACCATCCTGGCCGGCCTGGATCCGGCAGGTGCTCTGGCCTCTGGAATTGCCGGCATCTTCTCGCGCAAGACCTGCCCGATATGGATGGACTCCAGCACCGGCCGGGAATGCCGGGAAATCACGGCCGCCCTCGGCGGAGATGCGCTCGTGGTAGGGTCGACCGGGTCGGTGGCGACCGAGCGGTTCGCCGGGCCACAGATCCGCAAATTTTGGAAAGAAGACCCGGAGGCCTATACCCGCACGGCTCACATTGCCCTGATCAGCTCGTTTGTGACCTCTCTTTTGGTCGGCCGGATTGCGCCGGTGGATGCCGGTGACGGCTACGGAACCAACTTGGCCGATATCCGCTCCGGCACGTGGAGCCAAGCGGCGATGGATGCGGCAGCGCCCGGGTTGCGGCACCGGCTGCCGCGCCTGGCCGCCAAAGATTATATGGTCGATCGTGTTTCTCCCTGCATGGTCAAACGCTTCGGTTTCGATTCAGAAACCGGGGTGGTTGTCGGTTCGGGGGACAATCCCTGCAGCCTCGTGGGGCTGGGCCTGATCGGGAATCCGAATCTGCACGCTGTCAGCCTGGGCACCAGCGACACGTGTTTCGGTTACATGGCGGAAATGCCGGACGTCGAGCGCACAGAGGGGCACATTTTCGGCACGGCGGACGGGCGTGCCATGTTCCTGATCTGTTTCAAAAACGGGAGCCTGGCGCGCGAGCGGATCAAAGACGATTTCGATCTTGGCTGGGAGGATTTTTCGCGGATTCTTATTGAGACACCCCCCGGAAACCGCGGCCGGGTGATGCTTCCTTACTTTATGCCGGAAATTACGCCGCTAATCCTAAACGCGGGCGTGCGGCGTTTCGGCGGTCTTGCCGCCGCCGATGCCGCCGGAAACGTTCGCGCCGTGGCCGAGGCGCAGGCCATGGGCATATACCTTCATTCCGCCTGGGTGGGCAAACGGCCGGGCCGGGTTTTGATCACGGCCGGAGGGTCGGGGAACCAGGGACTGCTCACGGTGATGGCCGATGTGTTCGGAGCGGAGGTGCAAACCTTGGAGGTAAAGGAAGGCGCCGCACTGGGCGCGGCCCTCCGCGCGGCCCATGCCTGGCTCAACCAGCGCGATCAGCCGGTTTCGTGGCAGGAACTCTGCAACACAGTGGCGCAGGCCGGCTCGGTCCAGGTGATTCGGCCTTCGGCCGATGCCTCTCGAATCTACCATGGCCCAAACGGTCTGCTCTCGGTGTATGCGGCCTGCGAGCGATTTGTCCTCGGCCAGGGACCCGACCCGGAAGAGCGCCTCAAGGCTTTCCGGGAGAGCTTGCCGGCCGCCTAGCGGTTTCCTCGCTATCCTGCTGAACGCGTTACGGCCGGATAAGCCACCTCCACGGATTATAACGAGTCCCGAATCCGCCTTCCGAACCGCACGCTTTTTCGCTTGACAGGCCGGCCGTGATCCGATATTGAATTATGAATTCAAAATACAAAACTCATTTCACATGAGGTCTGCATGGCCCGCTCAGCCCAAATGCGATCGGCGAACGATTATTCCCCCAGAGCATCCGCCAAGCGGCGCGTCGTCAATCTCGGGGCGGAGCACGAGAACCTCGATCAAAAAGCCTACCAGATCCTCAAGTCCATGATCATCGAGCGGCAGTTGCTGCCCGGCGACAAAATTCCGCAGGAGAAGCTCGCCGAGGACCTGGGTATCAGCCGCACCCCCCTGATCAACGCCCTCAAGTTCCTCGAGCATGAAAAGCTCGTCCAATCCATCCCCCGCCGGGGGTTTTTCGTGCGCCTTTTCGACAAGGCGGAGATGATCTCCATTTTCGAATTGCGGGAACTGCTGGAGGGACTATCGGCCCGCCGAGCCTGCCAGAACATCACCGACCGGGAGATCGACCAGTTGAAGGGTTTTTTCCGGCAATTTTCCGGCATGAAGGACATTGCCGATATCAAGGCCTACGCTCGGGAAGATCGTCGTTTTCACAATTTACTGACCGGCATCGGCGCCAAGGAATTCCTCAAGAGCATCCTTGAAACCTACAACATCATCAGCTTCAGCTACCAGACCGTCCTGTCCGAAGGGCTGGTGCGGTCGCCGAACGAAACGATTCACGAACATCTGGCCATCATCGAGGCCATCAGCAACCGGGATGCCGACTCGGCTGAACGACTGATGCGCCGGCACCTCAGCAATTCCGCCGCGGTCCTTCGGCAAA
>JBFYWS010000352.1:0-6926 GCA_041310935.1 Desulfobacteraceae bacterium
AAGTGCGAGAGCAAGAGCGCCGTGATGAAGGGCTTGATGATGGCCCGCGGCGAAGCCTTGATGATGATCGGTCTTTTTGCGGCCGTGGCCATCCAGCTCGGGTTCGGCTTCGACCAGACCGAGGAGCGGCTGGTGTGGGCGGTGCTGCTCGTAATCCAGTCCCTGCCCTACGCCGCGGCCTTGATTTTGTCGCTCTTCAGCGTCATGCCCGCCGGCTTCGGCCTGGCGGACGCTGCGCGCCGCAAGAGAGCCGAACCGGAAGCAAAACCGGCTGCGGTCTAACTCCCGGCTCCCTGAGGGGGGCGCCGCGGTTTGTCTCGCAGACCTTTCGATTACATGCAAAAATCAGGCGGGCCCCTGTATGGGGCCCGCCTGATTCGTTTCGAAGTACCCATCCGGAAATGGTGGATTGCGGTTCAGGCCAAGGCCGCAGCGATGTCGCCCCCGGAGGCGTAGTGTAGCTACGCCGAGGAGTGCGAGGAGCGTGAACACCGGCCTGGGCCGCCAGACGCCGTTTCCGGATGGGCGCTCAGTAGTCGTCCTCTTCGCCTGAGAGCCGCGGCGGCTTTCCCCCTGAGGGCGGCAGCTCGAATACGTAAGGGAACGCCGGGGGCGCGATCGGCCTTATGATCGCCGCTCGAAGGAGCGCGCCGTCAAAGAGCACGGCATAGGGGGCCGCCTCCACCCCGCCGACGTCCGTGACGCTCGTGGGGGTCGCGAGCCTTTCAACCGCCCCGTAGACCGTCACCCACCCTCCGTCCGGCGGGAGCTCGCCGGATTCCGGCTTCACCATCACCCCGATCGCCACGGCATCCGCAAGGCAGCACACCATGTTGACCCGGAACAGGGCGAAGAGACCCGCGCTGTCAAGCTGCGGGCTGCGCTTGACGATCCCGCGCGAGACGATCTCCTCGGAGGGCGTTTCGGAGGCCATCAATTGAAACACGAGCCGGGCCGGGTTCATCTTCAAATAGGGTTTTCCCGCGTGGGTCAGGGTCGGTGAGACTGCCTCGCCGGTGACGGTGGGTGGCGACAGCGCGATGGCCGGTGGGTAGTTCGAAGGTGCCGACACGGCGGCGATGAGCAGGGCGCTCAGCAGGCCGAAGGCGATCGTCCGGAGCGGGTCGGGCCGGCCGGCCGGGGTCAGGGCGAAAACGAGCCCCGCCAGGCAGAGGGCGGCGCCCGCGGCACCCGTCAGGAGCTGGAACCTGGGGTTCATGAACAGGCCGTAGGTCCCGGTCTGGATGAGGGCCAGCATAAACACACCCAAACCGGTCACCATCAGTCCGTCCGCTGTCGATATCAACCGCCGCATCGGCTCACCTCAGCACCGTGGAGATCAGGATCGAGAGCAGGTAAACGCCGGCAACCGGGAGTAAAATGAGGAAAAAGGCCGGCCGCTTCTTGAACGTAAAAAAATACATGCCGATCAGTTTGAGGTCCACCATCGGGCCGATGGTGATAAAGGCCAGCTGGGCGGCGGGCGGAAAATAGACGAAGGAGGCCGCGACGAAGGCATCGGCCTCGGAGCAGACCGAAAGCAAGACGGCCAGCGCCATCAGCAGCGCAACCGAGACCGCGAGGTTCCCGGCCAAGAGCTGGATGGCCTGCCAGGGCAGGAACACCTTGAAGGCGGCGGCCGCGAGCGCGCCGGCAATCAGGTACTTTCCCATGCCCATGAACTCCGCTGCGGTTCTCCGCAGGAGGTCGAGGACCAGCCATCGGCCGGTCCAACCCGGTCCTGTTTCGTCGTGATGATGGCCGGGATGAGCACAGGTTCCCGGCGCAAGGCAGCCGGCGGGCAGGAGATGTGAATTGAGCAGGGCGGTCGGGTCGCCCCTTCCCAGAAGGCCCCCGACGGCGGCGGCGGTAACCCCCACGACGGCCGCCCGGCAGAGCACCATCACGATGTCGTCCCCGAAGGCCACGTAGGTTGAGATCAAAACGACCGGGTTGATGACCGGCGCCGCCAGCATGTAGGTGAGGACCGTCCGGGGCGGAACCCCCTTTTCGATCAGCCGGCGGGCGACCGGCACGACCCCGCACTCGCAAATCGGGAGCACCATGCCGCCGAAAAGCCCGGCGACGATCTGCGCCGGGCGGCGGGCCGGGACCCACCGCCCCAGGCGCGCGGCGGTGGCATACCGATCCACCACGACCGACAGAAAGGAGCCGATCAACAGGAAGGGGGCGGCCTCCAGGACGATCGAGACGGCCATGCGGACGAAGATCAGGTATTCAGGTTGGGAGAAGATAGGCAATCGTGGCTGATTTCGCGAAGGGTGATGGTTGCGTTAAAGTTCCAAGGCCTTTTGACGCAGCCATCACCCTTGATGTTTGATCCTAGTCGGTCAAGGTTGATTCACGAGGATTCCGACGTTATTGCCCCCTTGGTTGGCGGATGCGAGGTCCAGGTCGCCGTCCCCGTCCCAGTCGCCCACGGCCAAGCCCGCCGCGTTCAGGAGACTGGAGATGGTCTGGATGTTGGTGAAAGTACCGGATCCGTTATTTTGCAGGATAGCCACAGAGTTGGCGCCGCGGCTGGCCACGGCGAGGTCCAGGTCGCTGTCCCCGTCCCAGTCGCCCGCGGCCAAGCCCGCCGCGTTCAGGAGACTGGAGATGGTCTGGATGTTGGTGAAAGTACCGGATCCGTTATTTTGCAGGATAGCCACAGAGTTGGCGCCGCGGCTGGCCACGGCGAGATCCAGGTCCCCGTCGCCGTCCCAGTCCCCTGCGGCCAGACTTGTCGCTCCGGAAAGGGTGGAAAGAGTTTGCGTCTGGGAAAAACTCCCGGAGCCGTTATTGGTCAAGATGGCCACGGAATTGCCGCCGGAGTTGGCCACGGCAATATCGAGATCCCCGTCGTTGTCCCAATCGCCGGATGCAAGACCTTCCGGGTTAAAACCACTGCTGATGGTCTGGGCGAGCGAGAAACTGCCGGAGCTGTTGTTCAGCAGAATGGCCACGGAGTTGGCGCCGAAGTTGGCGACGGCGATATCGAGGTCCCCGTCTCCGTCCCAGTCGCCGGCGGCCAGAGCGGTTGCGCCTGTCAAGCCGGTGATTGACGGGGCAACGGAGGTGAAGCTTCCCGCACCGTTATTATTTAGGATAGTTACGGAATTGTTACTTGGGATAGCGACAGCGAGGTCAAGGTCTCCATCCCCGTCCCAGTCCCCTGCGGTTAAGCCTGTGGCATCCGCCAAAGGGAAGATGGTCTGGACGACTACAAAGGTGCCGGAGCCGTTGTTTTGAAGTATGGCCACGGAGTTGGCGTCAAAGTTGGCGCTGGCCAAGTCAATGTCCCCGTCGCCGTCCCAGTCGCCCACGACCACAGCGCGGACACCGTTCAGGCTGGCCACTGAGCTGGGGTTTAAGAATACGCCAGTGCCCCCGGCTACGGCGGCCCAGAACCGATAGACATAGGGTATGGCCGGCCGGCCGACGGTTGAGGAGAGGCCGTCGGTCAGCGTGACTTCGATTTCTTCACCGGGGAAGAAATCAAAGTCCGGGTCGAATGCCAGCGTCGATGTGCCCCCGCCGGAGAAGGCGCCCGTCAGTTTGCCTGTTTGGGATCCATTGACCACGAAGCTCGTGCTGTCGGCGGCGGCCATGGCCGTGCTGAAGGTGGCCGCGATCGTGGAGGCGGAGGCTGCGGAAGCCGCGTTGGCGGCGGGCGCCAAACTAGCGACCTCCGGTTGCGGGGCGGGGCTCGAAGAGGAATCATCCGAGGAGCCGCCGCCGCAGGCTGAGAGACAGAGGGCGGAAAGAACCGCGAGGGAGTAGAGCCACCGACGGGATTTCATCAGGTCACCGGCCTTTCGATTGCTGCACGGAATGCCCGCACGCGGTTTCGCAAGGGTTTCGCAGGTGCAGCGAGTTGGGATGTCCTACTAAGCTGAGGCTTGCTATCCTTTCGCGGGGCGCTGTCCGGTACGGGCGGGTTGCGCGCCGGATGGTTTCAGCCGCAGGTCGACGGCATGAAGCAGGCAAGCGCTGGGATTGTGGATGGATACTGAAGAGTTGTCAAGCGGAAACCGTATCGTTCTAAGAGCGAATGGATTGGGGAGCCGGTTTATTTCTCCGCCCAGCGGCCGGCGGAGCTGGTCGTGGAAGGGATCCTGTTCAGGTCGGTCGCAAGATCCTTAAAGCTCAAGACCCCGCCGTCGACCTTAGCGCTCGGGTTCCAGCGGTAATCTTTCCCCAGATCTGTGTTCAATTGCGCGAAAACCTGCACATCGTCGGTCCAGCCCGAGGCGGACAACTTGATATTGGACCAGGCCATCACCTCGCGGCTGTTCAATTGGGCAACCCCCGCCGCCAGCGCCTGCCGCGAGGCGCTCTGGTCGAGGTTGATGAATCGCGGAATGGTCAATGCGGCCAGAAGCGACAGGATGACCAGGACGGCGATGATCTCGACCAGCGTGAAACCGGCCTCGGCTGGCCAGACTCTATCAGCGGAGATCCTTTGCGCGGTGGCCTTGAGAGATTTTTCAATCAATTTGTATCAACTCCGGGAACGAGACGGTTCGAACAACCAAGAAGCCGGGTTTTCAAACTAAACGGCTTTCTTGACCTCTATCAGCTGCCATCCCAGCCCCACCAATCGCTGGAGAACGTATTTTATGTTGCTGGACTTCGAAAGCGAGATCACCCCTCGCCTGGTCTCTTTGCCCTTTCTGATCGCAATAAAGACTTTCAATTAGTAAGATCCATAGATTTAATAGTCTATTATACCAAAATCCGAGGAAATAGGTAAGCAAAATTAATGCAAAAGGTGTTTTTAAACACATATTTATAATATAAACAGGTATATGGACAATAATGAGACATATACGTGAAGATCTGTGAATTAAGCTGAACCTCAAAATTATGAAAAAATTTTCCCAACACTGGTACAGCAAATAGTTCAACGGTAGTTTTCTTTCGTTTAGGATTCGAAAGTCTGCCGATTTGGTGATAAGCCAGGTTTGGCGGGCGGCACCCCTTCTTCCGAAAATGAAGGACTACCTGTGGGGTTGACCTGGCAATGGTCGTATGTCGAGAGGGACAGGGGAAATATGCCTGAAGCCCTCCCGGGTAAGCTTTGGTCGAGCGCCCGGTAGTGTAAGGCCGACAGTGTTAGCTGCGCGGCCGGGAAGCAAGTATGGCGAGGTGAAGAGTGTAGCTCTGAATCTGACACATAGCCCCGAGAAGTAGTATGTATTTTGGGATAGTGCCGATCTCTTCCCACTGAGCGCAGGCCATGCGGCAAGCACGCTAATGACAAGTGCCCGCCGACACCCCGGGGTCTAAGACAGCATCGAGCCATACAACGACAGACGGACAACCAGGCGAGCGACGAGCAAGGAGCCCTTGGGGAACATCCGCAATGGCAGTACCCGAGTACCGTTGCCAATGTGAAAAGAGGCTGCGGGATGGCCGCGTCGCGAGTGATGGGAACCGGTGTACCGCAATGGTTTAGCTGAGAAGCGGCTAATCCCCGCTGAGCGAAGGTTCCCACGGTGTGTCAACCACTAAAGGGGAAACACCGACATCATGCAAAGGATGAACCATCGGTGGCAACAAACCTGAAGTGGATAGGCGAGAGGGCGCGCAAAGAGCCGGGTCGGGTGTTTACGAGTCTGTACCACCATATCTGTGACATCGACAATTTGCGTGCCTGCTACGACGGTCTGGACGGCCGTAAGGCCGCCGGATGGGATGGCGTAACCAAGGAGCAGTACGGCCTGGAATTGGAGGACAACCTTCAAAACCTGTCAGACAGGCTCAAACGGATGGGTTATCGTCCGGGCGTCAAGCGCCGCAGCTACATTCCGAAGGCGGGCAGCGAGAAAGGTCGTCCGCTGGGGATCAGCAATCTGGAGGACAAGATTGTCGAGGCAGCGGTGAAACGCACGCTGGAGCCGATTTACGAGGCCGTGTTCGAAGACAGCAGCTACGGGTACCGTCCCGGTCGCAGCCAGCATCAGTGTCTGGATGCACTGGGTCGCACGATCCAGCAAAGACGGATCAACCATCTGGTGGAGGCCGATATCAAGGGATTTTTCGATGAGGTCAACCACGAATGGCTGCTCAGGTTTTTGCGCCACCGGATCGGGGACGATCGGGTGATCCGGCTGATTATCCGGATGCTTAAAAGCGGCATCATGGAGGACGGCCTGGTGCGGGCCAGTGACAAGGGCACTCCGCAGGGATCGATCCTGTCGCCGCTGTTGTCGAACGTTTACCTGCATTACGCATTGGACTTGTGGTTCAGTCATCGGGTCAAGCGGCAGGCCAAAGGCGAAGCCTATTACTTCAGGTTCGCCGACGATTTTCTGGCCTGCTTCCAATACCTGGGCGATGCCAGGGCATTCCACGGGCAATTGGGAGACCGGCTGGGTGGGTTCGGACTGCAGTTAGCTGCAGAAAAGACCCGTGTCATTGAGTTCGGCCGGTTCGCTCGGCAAAGTGCCTACGAAAGGGGGCAGAAGCCGGAAGAGTTCACGTTTCTGGGCTTCACCCACTATAGTGGTCGGACCCGCTTGGGCAACTTCAAGATCAAGCGCCGCACCAGCCGGAAGAAGCTCGCAGCCAGTTTGCGGGAGTTTACCGATTGGGCCAAGAAGGCGCACCGCGTATTGCGCAAGGGTGAAATGCTCCGGGCGGCCCGAAGCCGCATCATCGGGCATCTGGGCTACTATGCCATAACGGACAACTCGAGACGGTGTTGCTACTACGTCTATCGCGCGACATGGATTACATTCAAATGGCTTAACCGCAAGAGCCAGCGCAAGGCGTACACCTGGGCAGGCTTCGACCAGGCACTAAGATGGGCGAAGTGGCCGAGACCGAGTATCCGCACAAACCTGAACCCGTGTCGTAGAGCGGAGGTTGGCTGAACGCCACACCGAAGAGCCGGATGCGGGAAATCTGCTTGTCCGGTT
>JBFYWS010000362.1:0-6717 GCA_041310935.1 Desulfobacteraceae bacterium
TCAAACCTTGTATTTTCCGAAATCGTCCGACGACAGTTTATCGAGGTAATCCGCCCACTTTTTGCCCTCTTCACTCGTGTCCGCGACTTCCACATTCCCCTCGCGGAGCTTAGAATGTTGAATGACCGAATCGTCCACGTAGATCGGTGCCTGGAAACGCAGCGCCAGGGCAATCGCATCGCTCGGGCGGGCGTCCATGTCAAAGCTCCTGTCCTTGGCCACAAAGTAAATCCGGGCGAAAAAAGTGTTGTCGCGCAGGTCGCAGACTTCGACCTTTGAGATGGAAATCTCAAGCGATTCACTGAAGTTCTTGAACAGATCATGCGTCATGGGCCGCTCGTATTTGATGTTTTGAAGGGCCGACGCGATTGACGTGGCTTCGAGGAGCCCGATCCAGATGGGAACCGCCTGCTCGTCATCCTCGGTCTTGAGGATGATGATGGGCGTGTTGGACGTCGGGTCCATGGTCAAACCGGTGATGTTGACCTTACGCAGCATGACACGCATCTCCTTTCAGCCCTCCGGCGGCCGGTCCGGTATTTTCAGGTGCCCCCCGCAGGGAATGGGCCAGCGCTTTCTCGATGCGGACCCGCACCAGCGTCCCGGCCGAGGCCGTTGCAAAGTTGGCAGGGCCTCCGCCAACATGAAAATTGACGATCTTGTTGCCCGGGGTGCGGCCGGTCCACTGCACGGCGGAGCGCTCGGCCGCGGACCCGGCGGCCTGTTTCCTGCTGGCGCCCTCCGCCAGGATCTCCTGGACCGACCCGACCAGGGCCGCATTCTTCTTGTACGTGAAGGTTTCCTGCAATTGGAGAAGCGCGTGCAGCCGTTCCAGTTTCAGATGGGCCGGGACCTTTTCGGACAACCGGGCGGCGGGCGCATTCGGCCGGTCGGAGTACATGAAGGCAAACAGCCCGTCGAATTCCACGTTGCGGACCAGGTCCAGGGTCTCCTCGAAATCGGCGTCCGTCTCCCCGGGAAAGCCGACAATCATGTCGGAGGTGATGGCAATTTCAGGGCAAGTATCCCGTAGTTTGAATACGTTGTCAAGGTAGTGCTCCCGCGTGTACTTGCGGTTCATGCGCTCTAAAAGCCGGTTCGATCCGGACTGCACCGGCAGGTGGATGTGGGGGCAGAGTTTCTCGATCCGGGCGAAGGATTCCATGAGATTCCGGGTCAAGTCCTTGGGGTGGGACGTGGTGAAGCGGATCCGCAGCAGACCGTCGACCGCGCTCACCCGGGCCAACAGCTCCGGGAAGGAGCACAGCCCCTCTTTCGTTCCATAGCTGTTGACGTTCTGCCCCAGGAGCGTCACCTCGCGCTTGCCGGCCGCGACGAGAGCCGTGATCTCCTGGACGATGCTCTCCGGCGGCCGGCTCACCTCCCGCCCGCGCACATGGGGCACCACGCAGTAGGAGCAGAAATTGTCGCAGCCGCGCATGATGGTGACAAAGCGCGACACACCCGGACCGCTTGCGGCCGGCAATGCCTCATCCGGCGATTCGAGCCCCGGGCTCAGCTCGAGGTCCACGACCCGGCAGCGCTCGGCCGCGACCTTGAGCACATGGGCGGGCAGCCGCTCAACCGCCCGGGTCCCGATGACGATGTCCACGTGGGGAGCGCGTGTGAAAATCCGCTCGCCTTCCTGCTGGGCGACACACCCGGCCACCCCGACGATGAGGCCCGGCCGCCGGCGCTTGAGGCCTTCCAGACGGCCGAGGATGCTGAACGCCTTCTGCTCGGCTTTGTCCCGCACCGAACAGGTGTTCACGATGATGAGATCGGCATCTTCGGACGACAGCGCCGGGGTATAGCCCAGGGATGCCAAGTTCATAGCCATGTGCTCGGAATCGTACACATTCATCTGGCAGCCGATGGTATGGATGTATAGACGCTTGGACGGCATGATCTCTTCTGGCCAATCTCGATGATCAGAAAGGGGTGACCGGGCCTCGGGGCAGAGGCTCGATGCGCATGGTTTCCTGAAGGCTGCCCATGAACGCCGCTACCTCGGACTCGCGCCCGGGGGGTACGTACAGGGCCACCACACCCTGCGACGGCTCCACGGTGAGCATGAACGCGATTCCATCGCAGGCTTCTAGCAAAAAACGCAGGAAGGCGATATCATTCCGCCGGACTCGAAAATAGCGTTGCGTGGACTCCAGAAAAACCTCACCCGGCTCAAACCGGCTGACAACGGTACGCCTGCGCACCCATTGAGGGCCAACCGGCAGACGGGCCAACCGGCTGACTTGTTTTCAGTATAACCATATCACCTGGTTTTTCAACCCAAAATCCTTCCGACAACCGCCCGCATTTTTCGATTGAGCGCATGCGCCATATCGACTATAAAGACTGCCCATGAAAAAGAACTGGCACCTCATGGAGGCGGACGCCGACACGGTCCGCGCCCTGACCCACTCCCTGCGCTGTCACCCTGTGGTCGCGGCCGTTCTGGTCAACCGCCGTTTGGATTCGGCGGAGAAGGCACAGGCATTTCTCAACGCATCGCTCTCCCAGCTTCGACCTCCCACGAGTTTGAAAGACCTGGACAAGGCCGTGCATCGAATTGCCCGGGCCATCACGGCCGGGGAGAACATCCTGCTGTTCGGCGACTACGACGTGGACGGCACGACCGCCACATCCGTTCTGCTCGAGTTCCTGAATACCTGCGGGGCCCGCGTCTCCTACTACATCCCCCATCGACTGAAGGAAGGCTACGGCCTCCAGCCCCGCCACATGGCAGAGGTCGCAGTACCGTGTCAGGCCTCGCTGATGATCACCGTGGATTGCGGATCGGGAAGCCACGCCGCGGTGGATGCGGCGCGCGCCGCCGGGATCGACGTGATCATCACCGATCACCACAACATGCCAGCCACCCTTCCGGCGGCGGTGGCGGTCATCAACCCCAAACGCCGCGACTGCCCATCCGGCCTCGAGCACCTGGCCGGCGTCGGCGTCGCCTTCTGCCTGGCCATCGCCCTGCGCAAGCATCTGCGCGAGAACCGTTTCTGGGAGGGCCGCACCGAGCCCAACCTGCGCTCGCTCTGCGACCTGGTGGCACTCGGCACCATCGCGGACATGGTTCCCCTGCTTGAGGACAACCGCATCCTGGCCAAGGCCGGGCTCGAGCTGATCAGCAGCACGCAGCGACCGGGCCTGGTCGCGCTGATCGAGGCCTGCGGGATTTCCAACCGGCCCGCAGCCGCCGAGGACGTGGCCTTCCGACTCGGCCCGCGCCTCAACGCCGCCGGCCGGCTCGACCACGCCGGCCTGTCCGTGGAGCTGCTGACAACGGACCGGATGGACACCGCCCGCGAGCTCGCCCAGACGCTCAACACCCTGAACGCCGGCCGGCAGGAGCTTGAAAAGGGGATCCTGGCGGACATCGACGCGATCGTCCGTCGGCAGCCGGAAATGCTCGCACGGCGAACCCTGGTCTTCGCCCAGCCGGGCTGGCACGAGGGCGTGATCGGGGTGGTCGCCTCCCGGGTGGTAGAACGGTACTATCGGCCGGTGGTCCTGATCGCCCTGAAGGGGGATGAGGGGCGCGGCTCCGCCCGGGGCATTCCCGGCATCGATCTGTACGCCTGTCTTGCGGCCTGCGACGCGCACTTAGAGGCCCTGGGCGGGCACGTCCAGGCCGCCGGCCTTCGGGTTAAGACCGGCAGCCTCCCGGCCTTTCAGCTGGCGTTCGAAGAAGCCGTCCGCAGCGTCAGCGGGCCGGAGGTTTTCATTCCGAGCATCGCCATCGATGCCGTCCTGAACTTCGAGGAGATCTCGGAGGAGCTGGTGGACCAGCTGGAGTCCCTGATGCCCTACGGGTCCGGGAACCCCGAACCGCTGTTCATGGCGCGGGATGTCGCGGTCGTCTCATCCACCTGGGTCGGAAACAACCACCGCCGGATGACGCTGCGCCAGCCGGGCAGGGGTGCCGGAGTACCCTTGCGGGCCATCCAGTTCAATGCCGATCCCAGCTCGGCCACGCAGACCCACTTTGCGCGCATGACCTTCAAGTTGCGCTGGAACCGCTGGAACAACAGCCGGACGGTGCAGTTGGTGGTCGAAAATGTGGCGTCGGCATAACCGATGGGCGGCCGACCGCCTCCCGGTTACCGCAACGGGGTCTCCCGCCCGTCACCGGCATTTTTAATCGCCTTTTAATCCACTTTTTCCTTGAAATCCATCCGGTTTGCCGTTAATATGCTTTGGATTGACACGACAAAATTTGCTTTCGGGCATGTCCAGCAAAGGAATAGAGTCATATGGGTAAGGTTTTTCGACCGAGCACACGGGAATCGTCGATCCTCTCCAAGATCGAGTCCACAAAGGAACACAAGCGCCGCCTGGCCATCAGCAGTATCCGGGACTGCCTCGACCCACTGGCCAGCGCCATTGCCATGAAGCTGATCGAGGCCAGTCTGGTCGAAACGACGAGCAAGAACTCGCTCGAGGAGCAGATCAAGGGCTGCCTCGAGAAGCTCAGCCGGGCGAGCGACTTCGACATCGACTACCAGGTCGCGCCGGTCCGTAACATCGTCCCCGACCACAACGTCGTCAGCCTGTACGTGACGGCCTTCATCATCGAAAGTGTCCTCAGCCACAAGGACACGGTCGACATCTTCGGCTCGGACGAGGAGATCTACGTCACCGTGAACCAGCAGGTGAGGAAGCACCTGCCGGTGTGATGCCCCCCCAGTTCCTGCCGCGGCTGGTGAACGGGCCGTTCGAGGACCCTGGACTCTTCATCCCTTTTCCGTTCGCCCGGCGCGCGCTGCTCTTCGACCTCGGCGACAACTCCCGGCTGTCGCCGCGGGACCTGCTCAAGATATCCCACGCCTTCGTCACCCACACCCACATGGATCATTTCATCGGCTTCGACCGGCTGCTGCGATGCCTGCTCGGCCGTGAAAAAGACCTTTTTCTTTTCGGCCCGGCCGGCTTCATCCGGAACGTGGAGGGCAAACTGGCGGGATACTCATGGGATCTCGTGCAGCGCTTCACCAACCGGTTCTGCCTGCATCTGACCGAAGTGCACCCGGAGCGTCTCCTCAGCCGCGCCTACCTGTGCCGAGAGCGCTTTGCGCCGGAAGCAGAAACCGTCTCGCGGCCCTATGGGGGTCTTCTGCACAGCGAGCCGGCCTTCGATGTGTCGGCGGTGCTGCTGCAGCACAGCATCCCCTGTCTGGCCTTCGCGCTCACCGAGCGCTTTCACGTGAACATCCTGAAAACGGGTCTGGATGCCTTACGTCTCAGGCCCGGGCCCTGGCTGACGCGGTTCAAAAGCGCTCTCACCAACGCGGCCGACCCGGATACAGTGGTGGAGACGGATGCGGCGGCCGGGTCGCCCGCGCAGCGCTTCCCCCTCGGGCAGTTGCGGGAGCAGATCGCCCGTATCACGCCCGGCCAGAAGATCGTCTACGTCACCGATGTCGGCGACACCCCGTTCAACCGCGCCGCCATCGTGGAGTTTGCCCGCGACGCCAACAGCCTGTTCATCGAAGCGGCCTTTCTCAACAGCGAGCACGATCTGGCCGCCGCCAAGCACCACCTCACCGCTCGCCAGGCCGGTGAGATCGCTGCCCTTGCGCACGCCAAACACTTCACCCTCTTTCACTTCTCGCCCCGCTATGAAGGCCACGCCGAGGCGCTCCTCACCGAAGCCCGGCAGGCGTATGAGCAGACGGCAGGCGGCTGGGCCGGGCCATAGCCCGAACCTGTCGCCGGTATATTCAGCGCCCCCCGCAGATGGTATTTTTCACTCCCCCCGCAGAGGGTAGCGCATCCCCTCTGACACCTGAAAACCGCGTAACTTCCTTTAGGTAAGCCCCCGCTTTAAGGGTATGTTGCCGTACTTCGTCAGCCCGGAGATCTTGCGGGCCGTCGGTTGCTCATCTCCCTCCAAATACTCGACGGGGTCCGTCGTTGTGTCGGCAAAGTTGCATTATTCAGTCACCGACGACCCGCCCGCCCACTGGGCGATGCGGAATGTGACGAATTCGGCCGGTTCCACCGGTGCCACACCGATGATGCAGATCAGCCTGCCGTTGTCGATGTCGTTCTCGTCGTCGGCCCCCGTTCAGCTTCACCTAAAAACCCGGCCGTGCTGGTGCGAACTCCTTCGATCGGCTTGCTGCCGATCTTGATCTCTTCCACGTACACACCTGGCGACAAACACTCTGGCATGATGTACCTCTCAGGTATTTTTCCGTTTCACCGATATACTTGCTGACAATAGCCAGACAGATCAATCTGGTATAGAATCTATGTTTCAATTTGTCCTCTGCCCTGATCCACCTCCTTGGCAGGAGGTTTGGCAACTGCAGGATAAGAGTAGAAGCTATCTCAAAAATGTATCTGACAGTTGATAGCGGCGTTGCACGCCTCTGAAAAATGCTCACAACCTGTCGCGGTTGCTACGCTTTTTCATCGGCGTGCGTCTTGCCCTCAGCTGTGATCTGCTATTTTTAAGATGGCTTCTAGTGAGTTTGAATGAGAGCCGAACCGCTCAACAAAACCAGGGTCCGCTTCAGGTCTGTTGGAAAGGGAAAAACCGAAACTGAAACAGGATAGCCACCTCCCACCACTGCTTTGCAGGTGATAGAAAGCGCCTACCTCACTTTTTCAGCAAGCTAATATGCTGACCTTCGCTGTCACTATACAGCAGCTTTCTCGGGAGGCGAGTTTTCTGTGATATTTGTGAACGCTCAGCGTGAG
>JBFYWS010000389.1:0-3273 GCA_041310935.1 Desulfobacteraceae bacterium
CGGTGGCCGCGGATCTCGGCCTCGTCGCGCACGCCGCCGAGCGACATGCGGTAGAACTTGCGCCCCAGGGCGCGCGCAATCGATTGGCCCAGGGAGGTCTTGCCGGTGCCCGGGGGGCCGACAAAACACAGGATCGGACCCTTGGAGTCCGGCTTGAGCTTGCGCACGGCCAGGTACTCGATGATGCGCCGCTTGGGCTTTTCGAGGCCGAAGTGGTCGTCGTCGAGCACCCTGCGGGCTTTCTTGATGTCCAGGTTGTCCGCGGTGTTCTGGTGCCAGGGCAGGGCCGTCAACCAGTCGAGGAAGGTGGTCGCCACCGTGTACTCCGCCGAGGAGGGGTGCATGCGCGAAAGCCGCTCCAGCTCGCGCTCGGCCTCGCGGGCGGCCTCGGGCGGCAGGTTCTTCTCCTTGACCTTGGTGCGGTACTCATCGACCTCGACCGTGCCCTCGTCCTTGTCCCCGAGCTCGGTCTTGATGGCTTTGAGCTGCTCGCGCAGGTAGTATTCGCGCTGTTTCTTGTCCATGTCCCCCTTGACCTGGTCCTGGATTTTTTTGCCCAGATCGAGGATCTCGAGCTGCTTGTTGACGATGCGGGTGACCTCCTTCAGCCGCTCGCCGACCGGGAGGATCTCCAGCACCTTCTGCTTTTCCTCCGAGGTGGCGTTGAGCGAGGAGGTGATCATGTCCGCCAGGGTCCCCGGCTCCTTGATGGACTGGGCCATGTAGACGACCTCGGGCGGCAGGGTCGGGGAGTGCTGGACAATCCGCGCGAACAGGTTCACGATGTTGGCCATGAGGGCCTCGATTTCCGTGTCGCGCGAGGTGTCTTCGGTCAAATGTTCGACCGCGGCCTGCCAGAACGGCTTGCCTTCGGCCTGTGAGAGCTGCTTGATGCGAAAACGCCCCAGGCCCTGCACCAGCAGCTGCGTGCGGTTGTCGGGCGTCTTGGCCATTTTGAGGATCATGGCGCTGGTGCCGACCGCCGCGTAGTTGCCCGGTGTCGGCGGGCTGTCGGGTGTCTCCTCCGGTTTGGCGAACACCATGCCCACGATCCGGTCCCGCGACATGGTTTCGTCGACGAGCTGCACCGAGTCCGGGGCCATGACGAGCAGCGGGAACACCATCTTGGGAAACAGCACGCTGTCGGTGATCGGCAGGATGGGCAGGGTGTCGGGTATCGGGGTCGGGGGCGATTGCTCAGGCGGTTTTTCGTCCGTCATCCTTACCTCCAAATCTGATGAACTCGTAAAACGTCATCCGCATCGATGGCTTTGTAAAGAGGCCAAGTTCAAGGCGCGCGAGTCGCGTGGAGTGAGGCGTACTTAAAGTACGCCGCAGCGACAATCCGCCGCAGGCGGAAAATTGGACTATTTACGAAGCCATCAAATCTACGTTGCTCCCGGATGTGGATTCGGGCGTTTCCAGGACCGCGCCGGCCCAGGCAGACGCGGCCGGGCTGGCGCGAACATCCGGTGGACGCTTTCGTGGCGTTGTCGGCGTCTACTCGGTCGAAATCGGTACCTTGAAGGATTGGCCGACGGGCCGCTTGGCCAGGCGGATCTCCAGGAATCCATTCTTGGAGGCCGCCGTGACCTGCTCCGGGTCGATCGGGCTCGGCAAAAACAGGATGCGTTCAAAACGGCCATACTGGATCTCGGCCAGGCGGTAGGTCTGGTCCGGGCCGCACGCCGGCGCCAGCCGTTGGCCCTGGATCCGCACGGCCTTGGTGCTGATCTCGATTTCGAGATCCGCTCGCTGCACGCCGCCGATTTCGGCCAGGATCACGATGGTGTCCGACGTTTCGTACATGTCCATCGCCGGCCGCCAGGCGCGCTCGGACAGCATGAAGGAAGGCCCCCGGGACCCGAGCATATCCTCGATCGTTTTTTCGAACCGGTAGGTGATTTCGTCAAGGTCGTTTCCGAAGCGAATCTTGAAGAATTCCATGGTCAGTTCCTCGGTTGTTAAGGGTCATCTCCGTTACGGCGAAACCCTCAATGCTGCTATCACATCCGCATGCACAAGTAAATACGGACGGACGACTTCGTAAAACGTCCAATCTCGGCGTTGCGCTTCATCTCGCTGTCGCTGCGGCGTACTGTCAGTACGCCTCGCGCCACGAGACTCGCGCGCCTTGACCTTGGCCTTTTTACGAAGTCGTCAAAGCTCTTCAGGCGTGAAGGCCACGACCTCGTCGATGGCGGCGGCATCGGTGAACAGCATCACGAGGCGGTCGATGCCGAGCGCGTTGCCGGCACAGGGGGGCATATGCGCAAGGGCTGCGAGGAATTTTTCCGGCAGGCGATGAACCGGCGTGCCGCGCGCCTGCATGAGCGTCTGTTCGGCGGCAAAGCGCCGCCGCTGCTCGGAAGGGTCGTTCAACTCGCTGAAGCCGTTGCACAGCTCCAGACCGCCGATGTAAAGCTCGAAGCGTTCGGCCACGGAGGAATCCCCCGGTTTGAGGCGGGCGAGCGATCCGTGTTCGGCCGGGTAGTCATACAGGAACACGGGCCGTTCCAGCCCGAGTCGCGGCTCGATCTCCAACCCCATGACGGAATCGAAGCGGCCCTGGGCGAGTGCTGCCGTAATGGAGAGCGACCCATAACGCGTGAACGCGTCGGCCACGGTGAGCCTTTCCCAGGGCGGTGTAAGGTCGATCGTCCAGCCCCGGTAACGGATGCGTCGGCCGGCCCCCAACCCCTGAGCGATATGCAGCACCAGTTCCTAGCATAGCGAAATCAGGTCGAGGTAGGTCTCCCCGACGGCATACCACTCGAGCATCGTCATCTCCGGCAGGTGCCGCCTACCGCGTTCCGCCTTCCGGAAGCACTTGCAGATCTGAAAAATCTTCTCATAGCCCGCCGCCAGCAGCCGCTTCATGCAGATTTCAGGTGAAGGCTGCAACGCCCAACCGTCCGCAGCAATGACCTCGATGTGGGCCTCGGGCAGAGGCACAGGTATGCGAACGGGCGTTTCAACCTCGAGATAGCCGCCGTCGGCGAAGAAGGCGCGCACGCAACGCAGCAGATCGGCCCGCCGCGCCAGGTTCTTGCTGCGCTGCGCATGTGCGACGTTGGGTAAGCTGTTATTTTTCAATGATGCGTCCATGTGAACTGCCTGATCAAGCTACACTATGCTTTCTCGGTGCGCATCGAACAATGCTTTTTCCGGATTTCGATTCGGACCTGGTTCAGTGGCTTCACGGTTAACAAGTTTTTTGGATTTCAAGTTGAATATTTTAAAAGGGCAGGGTACTATCTTACTTAAATCAAT
>JBFYWS010000390.1:0-3445 GCA_041310935.1 Desulfobacteraceae bacterium
ATTTTCACATCCGAATCGTCCGTGGCCGAGCGGCGCTCCGGCCTGAACCGGCGCTGGATCAAAGCCCCCTACGGTGGGGTGGAACGCCGCAGAGGCCGGGACCGGCGCGACGAGGACCCGTCGGACCCGGGGGACGCGCTTCCCCAGGCCGAGCGCATCGAGGCGCTGGAGAAGTTGCTGCTTACCACCACGGTGCACCTGGAGACCCTCGCCCGACTGCTCGTGGCCAAGGGGATCATGACTCGCGCCGAACTGATGGACATGCTCAAGACCATCCACGACGAATACCAGCACAAGCAACTGGACGAAGAGAGCTGAAGCGCTCACCGCTGAAAGCGCCAGCGACACGGCTGGAAGCCCGGGGCCGGAGGCTTGAGGCGCAGAGACTATTTCCGTCCGGCGTCACGCCTCCCGCATACAGAAGTGAGATTCGAATCATGAACATCCTGGTCACCGGTGCCGAGGGCCAACTGGGAACCGAGCTGGTCCGGCAGGCGCCCGCCTGCGGCGTTTTCGTCACCGCCCCGCTTCTGGCGGAGATGGACCTGACAAATTACGCGCGGGTCGAGGAGGTCTTCGCCGCGGTTCGGCCGGCGGCGGTCATCAACGCCGCCGCCTACACCCTGGTGGACCGGGCCGAGACCGAAAGCGATCTGGCGTTCGCCGTGAACGCCGAAGCTCCGGCGCACCTCGCCCGGCTCTGCGGCCGGGCGGACATCCCGCTCGTCCAGGTGTCGACCGACTACGTGTTCGACGGGCGCAAGCAAACCCCCTACGTCGAGGACGACCCCGTTGCTCCAATGGGCGTTTACGGCCGCAGCAAGGCTGAGGGCGAAGCGGCGGTGCGCGGGACACTGCGAGAGCACCTCATCGTCCGCACCGCATGGCTCTACAGCCCGTATGGCAGCAATTTCGTCCGGACCATCCTGCGGCTGGCCGCGGAGGGAAAAGAGCTGCGCATTGTCGACGACCAGGTCGGCTCCCCCACCTGCGCGGCCGACTTCGCCGAGGCCCTCCTGTCGATCGCCGGCCGGCTGCGCTCCGGCGGCGAGATCCCCTGGGGGACCTACCATTACTGCGGCCGCGGCATCACGTCCTGGTTCGGATTCGCCCGCCACATCCTCCAGACGCTGAAGGCCCGTCGACACATCGACGCCTACCGCGTGGTGCCGATCACCACCCGGGAATTCCCCACCGCCGCCCGCCGGCCGCCATTCTCGGCGCTGGATTGCAGCCGTATCCAGGCCGGCTTCGGCATCCGCCTCACGCCATGGCAGGAGAGCGTCGAGCAAACCATCGACCGTCTGCTCGCCTGAGACCGCGTCTGAAAAGAGGGCGCCCGCCCGATCTATCGCAGATAATTTTTTGCGCTATCTATTTGATATAAAATATAAAATAAACATTTTTGCATGCGACAATGCTTGACTGTTTTCAGGTTTCAATCTAAGATAGTAATCAAGCGCCGGTTGCCAGGTCCATTGATTCTCAAGACCGGCGCTGAATTCGGTCTGCAGGCCAGGCGGCGCTGCCGACGTTCCCGACGAGGTGTTTTTCCGTCTTCGCTTCTATGGAATCCATCCCATCCCAACATACGCCGATACTGGTCGTGGACGACGATGAGGGGCTCCTGCTCAGCATCCGGGCCACCCTGATCAGCGCAGGCCTGCCTGATCCGGCCCTGCTCTCCGACAGCCGGCGGGTGCTCGATTTGCTCCGCACCGCCCGATTTCAGATCGTCCTTCTGGACCTCATCATGCCGCACTTGGGCGGAATGGAGGTTCTGCAGCAAATCCAGGACGAATTTCCCGATGTGGACTGCTTCATCGTCAGCGCCATCGACGACGTCTCAACGGCGGTGAAGGCCATGAGTGACGGCGCCAGCGACTATCTGGTCAAGCCGCTCAACAGCGAGCGACTCGTGGCCTTGGTGCAGGGCAACCTCGAGAAGCACCGCTTCCGCGATGAACTGGCCCGCCTGGGGCACACCAAGCTGTTCGCGAATTTGAAGCATCCGGAGGCCTTTGCCTCCATCATCGCCGCCGACGAAGCCATGGCTCTCATTTTTCATCAGGTGGAGGCGGTCGCCGGCACCGACTACAGCGTCGTCATCAACGGCGAGTCCGGCACCGGCAAGGAAATGCTGGCCCGGGTGATCCACCAACTCAGTCACCGGTCCAAGGCGCCGTTTTGCGCCGTCAACATGGCCTCCTTCAGCAAGACCCTCTTCGAAGACGAGTTCTTCGGGCACGCCAAGGGGGCTTACACCGATGCCGGCACCGACCGCCGCGGTTTCTTCGAAGCCGCCAGCGGCGGAACGCTCTTCCTGGACGAGATCACGGAGTTGGACCCCGCGCTGCAGGCCAAGCTGCTGCGCGTCATCGAGGAGCGCGAGTTCTACCGGCTGGGCAGCACCGAAATACGCAGCGTGGACGTGCGCATCATCGCCGCCACCAACCGCGACATCGGCGAAGAGATCCTTAACGGACGCTTTCGCGCCGACCTGTTCTACCGCATCAACACGTACAACATTAAAATCCCGCCCCTGCGGGAACGCAAACGGGACATCCTGCCGCTGGCCCGGCATTTTCTGCGGATTCATGCCAAGTCCAACCGCAAGAAAATCATCGACATCGCGCCGGAGCTGGGAGAGCGCCTGCTCGGTTACGTTTTCCCGGGCAACGTGCGCGAGCTCGAAAACATGATCGCGGCCGCGGTGCTGCTCGAAAAGGGAAAGCACCTCTCCCTTGCGGCGGCGCGCATGCTGCTGCCCTACGAGGGACCCGAACGCCGCCGCAACGTGGAGCTGCTCACCCTCGAAGAACTCGAGCGGAACCACATCGAGCGGGTCCTGGAGGTGACGAGCGGCAACCGCCCCAAGGCGGCCAAGATTCTCGGCATCAACCCATCCACCATCTACCGGAAGCTGGAGAAGTACAATCTCATCGATAAAAAGTACGATCTGAATTGACGCGGGTTCAGTGGGGAGGCAAAACGATGTCAGACGGTCTGGATGTGATTGTTCTCGACGATGACCCGGGCATCAGCCAAGTGCTGAAGGAGTTGATCGAAACCTTTTACAGCTGGGGCGAGGTGGTCTGCTTTTCTAACGCGGACAAGGCCATCGGATCCTGTCTGAAACGCGACTCCGGGGTGGCCATCTTCGTGGTCGACGTCTTCCTGAAGGGCATGAGCGGGTTTTTCTTCCTCGACTCGATCGAAAAAAAATTTCCATCGGTGCACGAGGACGCCATCATGATCAGCGGCAAGGCCAGCGAAGACGTGGTGGACATGTGCCTGGCGTCGAACGTGACCTACCTCCTGGAAAAGCCTGTCAAGCCTTACGCGCTGCAGCTCGCCGTGCGCGCCGTCACGGCGAAGTATCTGAACTTCGCCAAGAAGCTGCTGCGGGACCCGTCCCTCGCCCAGAGCATTTCCAGGCTATAGC
>JBFYWS010000391.1:0-28795 GCA_041310935.1 Desulfobacteraceae bacterium
GTGTCGGTGCCACGCGGAGGGCGGGGGGGTCTAAGGAGACTCCCTTCCGGGAGGGGGTAGGGGGCGTTCCAGCCGCGTCGAGCTGCGCCTGCACGCTGGCCTGCCGCCGCTTGTCCACAAATGCCAGCATGCCCTTGGCCTGTATGCTGATGGCCTGTTTGGTTACGCCGAACATCTCGCCGATCTCCTTGCCGTTGAGATGACCAGGTGCCCGGAGGATGAGGCGCATCAGCTCCCAGTGCCGGCGCACCCGAGGGTCACGCGTATAGCCTAGCATCTGCACCACGTCGTTGACGATGTTGGCCACCTGCTCGCGGGAGATAAACTCATCCTGCTCGACGCGCACGTCGTTGGGCTTGTACGCCCAGATGGCCGCCTGCTCGTAGATCGGGAAGACGTGGTCATGCGTGCGGGCTTCGCTGTATGGGCCGGCGCCTTCCTCGCGCAGCTTGTCCTGCTGCACCTTGGGCAGCGACTTGAACCAGGCGTCGTAGCGCTTGGCGTGTTGGCGGTCCTCCTTGCTCGCCGCGTAGTCAAAGCCGTTGAGCCCGGGCATCAGTGTATCGGGCCCTCCGACTCGCTCATCCATTCATCGAGGAACTCGGCGTCGTATTCGCAGGTGAACTTCTCGCCGTCGATGTGGACCACCATGCCCGGGCGTTGGTGCGTTTCCTTCTCGGGCGCGTTGATGCCGTATCGGTCAAATGCCGTGCCCTTCTCCTTCTCGATGTTCACGATCTCAACGACCTCCACTGCCGACACGAAAGTCGTATCGACGTACAGCTCGCCGCGTGTGGCAAGGTCGAGGACGTAGCGCATGTATGCGCCAATTAATGACTAGCCCCAGCGCCGAGGTAAGGACAAAAGATTAAGACGGGCGGCAGTGGTTCACCCAAGCGCCGAACTCGCCCAGGAACGGGTCGTAGGTCATCAGCTTGTGCCGGCGAAGGCGATTGCAGAAACTTTCGTAGCTCCCCGTGTACTTGCCGTCGAGGAAGGCCAGCAGCTCCTCCTTGGTCAGCGTGGCCGGCAGGGTGGCGAGGCGGGAGATCAGGGCGGCGTGGTTGTCGTGGCGAACCTGAGCGGCACGGGCGACGGCGCGCTGGCGGATGCCTTCCATGTGCTCGCGGCGTTCACGCCATGCCTTCTGGCGTCGGCGGGTCAGTTCGAGCATCTTGAGTATACTTTTGGATGTGGTCATAGGTTTAAAGTCTTTGTGTTTCCTTAACTGGCCCACCCATAGGTTTAAGTAGGTTTAAACATAGGGTTGCCGAGCATCCCACGTAGTGGGTAAATGCGAAGGCATACCCACATTGTAGTATTACAATGACGGATAAAAATAAGGAAAAAATTACAGAGGTAAAGCGTGGCACGGGATTTGCCAAGGATTGGCTGGAAGGCGTTTTAAGGTGGGGGTACGGCCTTAAGGCTGTCCTACCCCTCAGCGGATACTATCCCCGCCCCTAGACCCCTTGGCGGGGCTGGAATGGGCCTTCGGCTGGGAGGGTAGGCTATCCCCTAGGGCATACATCCAGCGGAGGGTGCCGGGCTGGGTCGAGTGGGCCAGTTTCACGTAGGGGACGAACTTGCCTTCGGAGTTGCGGAGGCCCGATCGCGTCTGGCGCTTGGAGAAGCCGAAGCGGAAGGTCGCCTGCTCTTCGCCTTCCTCGGGCTTGGTTCTAAACAAAAACCCCGAATCTCTCGCGAAATTGCACCATTCTGCCGCTCCACTTCCTAGATAGGCAAGCTGCTGGGGCATCATGCTGTCGAGGTCGAGGCCGGCGGTGGGCTTGTTGGTATGGTGGTAATAGACCAGGGCGACGCCGGTGCGCTGGAGGAGCGGGAGGATGAGGCCGCGAAGGAAGGCGGATGTTTCCTTCTGGTCGGCGATCTCGAAGTCAACGAAGGCCAGCAGTGGGTCAACGACCACGACGTCCGGGTTGTACTGTTTGATGTATCGCTCCAGGGCCTCGACAAAGGCGGCGCCTCGGGCCTTGGTGTTGCGGACGATGAAGAGCTGCTCCTTGAGTCGGGCCTTCTCGCCCATGGTAAAGTCGCGGGTCGAGCCGGACCACATCTCGGCCATGTCGCCGAAGTCGTTCTCCGAATTGATGAGGAGCATCTTGAGCGGGCGGACGGGCTGGAGGCCGAAGAGGTTGAGGCCAAGCGCCCAGTGGGTGCACATCTGCATGCACAGGGTGGACTTGCCGGTGCCGGCGAAGCCGACGATCTGGAGGGCGTACCCCTTGCAGAGCCAACGGCGCTCACGGCCGACAAGCACAGTGGGGTCGGCGGCGGAGTCGAAGGCGTCCATCTGCTCCAGGTCGAAGACCTCGGTGCCGTCGGCGGCCTGCTGGAGGGCTTCGTCCTGCTGACCCTTCCATGCAGTCCACGCTTCCCAGTTGGGCAACCCCTGGTTGATGTCGATGAGGGCCTGCCGCTTGTCGCCACGGATCGCGCAAGGGAGGCGGGTAAAGCGGGAGGGGTTCTTGTTCTGCTTGTCGGGCGGGCAGTCGGCGAAGAGGGCGAATACTTGGGCGACGCGGGCGTCGTACTCGGCGCGGTCCTTGGCGTCTACGCGGACCCAAGCATGTACGGACTTGCCGCCCGAGTCCACGATGGCGGTCACGGGGAGGTTGGAGCGGGCGATGCTGGCGCGCTGCTCTTCCTTGGTGCCGGTGTCCCATTCAAGCAGGACGTGGCGGTAGGCGGTGATGGAGGCGTCCTTGCCGTCGGCGTCCTTGACGGGGTTAATGCGGACGAAAGAGCCGGCGGGGCCTCCGTCGAGCTGCGCGTCGAGGCCGATGAGGTTGTTCCAGTCGGTGGCCGTCTTCACGATGCCCTTGCCGGCGGGGCGACCCTTGCCATCGGCGCCGAGGTCGGCGGGCGTCTCGATCTGGACCTGCTCGTCGGGACGGAAGGCCGCGAAGAGGAAGTCGGTGAAGGTGAGGAAGTCGGAAGGGGCGACGACGGCCGGGGAGGCGGGGGGAGGCAGGTCGGCCAGTGTGGCGGTCTTCGGGGGCTGGCTAATCTTAACGCTGGCGCTGGCTGGTTTAAAGTCTGGCACGTGGGGCTTGGCGCCGTCGAGCAGCCAACCCTTGGGCTTGTCGTGGGCACGGCGGCCGGCCTCGCGGATCTTGCGCTCCAGTTCCTTCTCGTCCCAGGAGGGGGAGCACTTGGTGGCGTTGTACTCGCGGAGAAGGTCGAGGGCGGTGGCGTCGTCGAAGGCGTAGCCGTGGGCCAGCACAGTGGCGGCGCGGAAGAGGGCGTCGTGGCCCTTCTGGCCTTCGATGGACTCGGGGAGGGTGGCAAGGTACTTCCTTGCCCGGGCGATAAGGTCGTCGGGGTTTTGCATGGCTTGCGTGGAGGGGTATGCCTAGCGGGGGGGCTTCTGTCGAGCCTTCTTGCGGGCGGGTCCGTAGTAGGGGGCGCGGCGGACGTACTTGCCGGTGTAGCGGCGGAGCTCGATGCGCTCCAGGATGCCCAGTTTGACGCCCTCGGTCAGGTAGCGTTTGACGCACGAGCGTTTGCACTTCCAGCGCTTCTCCCAGTAGTCGAGGGGGTGGAAGCCGGGTGGGGGTTGCTCGGCGGTCTTCTGGATTTCGGAGACGATGGCCTTCAGGATGGCGTCGTTGACGCGGTGGGAGGCCAGCACGCTGTTGCCTTGGCTCATTTAGTTTTTGGGGTGAAGGTCTTGATGTCGGTCTGCCAGTACCACTTCCCGTCGCCTAGGCGGTGGATGATCCAAGCCTTCCACTCGTTGCCCTTGTACCAGCCAGCGATGAAGCCGTTGTTATGCTTGGCGGCTGACAGGGTGTTCTCGCTGTATTCCAGCAGGTCGAGCTGCGCCAGGGCTGGGGCCATGTAGGCGGCGCCGCGTCCCAGCTTCGGGAGGTTGACCTGTTGGCCGGTGTGGCCGTGGCCGCAGACGAACAGGCCGCCCTCTTGGCAGTAGAACATGCCCATCTTCGTCAGGTCGGAGCCGATGCCGTGGTGCGCGGTGATCGGGCCGATGCGGACGGGCTTGTCGCGTCGATAGGGGACGATGACCTTGGAACCGCATTGGCGGGCGTGGCGGTTAATCTCGGAGAAGCGGTCAGCGCAGAAGTCGCGGACGACGGAGGAGGCGTGGGAGCGGGCCAGGTGCTCGAGCCGGTATTCGTGGTTGCCCCAGAGGGTATGGGTCGGCCGGAACTTGGCGAAGAAGCCCTTGCCCGCGTCGAAGTCGTCCTTGAGGGAGCGGACGCCCTCCATCTCCTGCATGGCTCCCTTGCGGAGGGCGGCGCAGTCGTAGTGATCGCCGCCGGCGATGCGGACGTGGGGCTTGAAGTCCTTGCAGTAGGCGTAGAGGGCGGCCAGGGCGTCGGTGGACCCGAGCTCGCCGTGGTTATCTGACGCGAAGACGAAGCGGATTGGTTCAGTCATAGATTTATCCCCTTGGGTGGCCCAACGAGGTTTTCTCGTCGCTTGGTTTGACGAAGCGGTCGCAGATGAAGAAATAAAGCCAGGAGATAACGACACCAAGCAAGCCGCCGCCGGCGAGGGCCAAAACGAAGATGGCGTTGTTTTCTTGGGAAGTCACGACTGGCCTCCCATCCTATCAACACCAGCCACGCCCTTGATGTAAGTTACCTCAATCATCTTATCCTCCGACTTGGTCAGCCGCTCGACCTCGGCCTTAAGGCGGGCGTTCTCGACCTGTAGTTCGCTGATGGTAATCATCAGTTGCGCCTCGACCTTAACTGCCTTCATGCGTTCAAGCTGCGCCATCTCTTCGATGCGGGCTTCTAGGGCTTTGATGCGGCTTTCGTAATAACTCACGACTGCACCCCCTTGGCGGCAGATAAGATGCCCAAGATAAAGACCACAAAAAGCAGACAGGCAAAAGCAAAGCCTGACCAAAAAGCCTTCCAGAAGTTTTCCTTCATAATCTCATCGTAGGCTTCCTGTGGCAGTTCAACCCATTCGTTGTCGCTCACGGCTGGCCTCCTTCCTTGGCTTTGCACCAGAAATAAACCGATGCGTGTGGGTGGTTAAGTTTTAGCATTTCTTCAGCCATCGCATCCCCGGCCTTGGTCAGCCGCTCGACCTCGGCCTTGAGGCGGGTCACTTCATCGGCCATCTTAATCCCGACTTCGGAAGCCAGTTTAAGGCCGTCAGCGAGTTCATTCACATCGGCCTTTAGGCGGGCGTTCTCGGCCTTCAGTTCGCCGATGCGCTTCATCATCGACGCTTCCAGGGAGTCGCTCACAGGCGCACCTTGCCTTTCACAGTGCGGGGGCGGTAGACCTTGGCGATCGTGATGCCCAGGCGGCGGGAGCCCGCGTAGAGGGTTGGGTAGGGGATGCCGGACTCGGCCGCAGCTTGACGGAGGGTCAGGCCGCAGGCCCGGGCCTTGAGCAGGGTCTGCTCCACGCTGTCGCTGGTCTTGCGCTGGGGCGTGGCCTTGATGTTGGACGCGAGCAGGTTGCCCCCTTCGCGGCGGGCGTTGAGGGTGGTGCCTCCGCCCCAGGCTAGTTTCCGCCGGCAACCAGCGGGCCACGTGGCACCGACCTTTTCGAGGAAGGCGTTGATGACCTCGACCTTCACGTTGGCCATCTCTGCCGCTTCGTGGGCGGTGAAGCTCTGGCGGTAGGCAAGGCGGCACTTGGCGGCGAGGAGCTTCTCCTCGGGGGTCCACTTGCCCTGGTCCTTGAGCCAGTTGCGGTGGATGCCGGAAGGGCAGCGGGAGAGGAACTTGAGGCGGGCGGGAGTGATGGCCCACTTCTTGGAGAGGTCGTACAGGTCGGCGGGGGTGTCCCCGTAGCCGGCGAGTATGATGGGGTCGATGCTCATAGGTTCCAGAGCTTGGCGGTGCGGATGCCGGCGAGCAGGACGGCCTCCTCGTCCCCGCTGGTGGCAAAGTGGGTTTCGTCCATGTGCACGGCGGTTTGCACTTCGTCCATGCTCATCTGCTCCTCGGCGTTGGCGGCCTTCCAGCCGTGGCGCACGACCTGGACAGTGTGCAGCTTGTAGCCGTACTCCTTGCAGGCGCGGACGGCCACCTTGTACTCGTTGAGGTAGCGCCAGTCGGGCACGACGATGGTGCTGGCCGTGTCGTTGGCCTCCAGATCGAGGGCCAGTTGGTTGGCGAAGACGTTGACGTCGCGTCGGCGCATGGCTCGGCCGAACTCGACCAGGAGGTCGCGGTCAATGGCCTTGTCCTCGTCGCGGTGGTAATCCACTTGGACGCCAAGGTGCTGGGCGGCGATGTTGAGGGCGTTCTTGAGGTTGTCGGCGTAGGCCATGCGCTTGGCGGCGCGGGCCCCGGCGATGATGCCCTTGGCGAAGGTGTCCTTGCCGGCGCGGGCGAAGCCGCAGATCAGGACGCAGTGTTTGTCGCTCATGTTCAGAAGGTGTCGGGCGGGGTGAGGGTCTGACCCTTCTTGGCCCAGGTCAGCTTGTACTTGTAGGTGGGCTGGCCGTCGCGGGGCTCGCCCGGGGTGACTTCGACGAGCGTCTCGGTGGTCTTGCCGGCGGCCTTGGAGACGTAGGCTACGTAGTCCTCGGGGGTCTGGCCGGCGAAGGCGCTGACGTACTGGCCGGACATCTTGCCGACCATCATGGCGAGGCTGTTGGCGTACTTGGTGCCGTAGGACTGGCTGAGGCAGTTGCCCTCGGCGTCCATGAAGAAGACGCGGCAGGACATGGTGCCGTCGTCCCAGGTGCGGACCTTCTCGACCTTGGGCTTGCTGACGCGGAGGTTGTAGATGCCGGTCTTCGTGATGGTCTTGAGGGCCGGGCGTTCGGGGGGCTGGTTCATTTGTTCTGGGTGGTTGGGTGTTAGGAGAAAGAGAGGGGGATGGCTTCGCCGGGCTTCTTGTAGGGCTCGACCTTGATGATCTCGGCCGGGTAGGTCGGCCAAGAGTCGAACTCGGTGCACTTCTGGAAGGTGGTGATGGCCTCCAGCATCTTCATGCCGCCATCGGCAATCAGCTCCTGGTCGAGCTCGAAGACGGCGCCCTCGTAGGGGGCCTCCTTCTCGACGGCGATGATGCGGAACCCCTTGGGCGACTCGCCGAAGTTGAGTTTCCAGAGGTGCATGTACCAAGCGGCCTGCAGGCGGAAGTCCGGGTTGCGCTGCAGCTCGCGGCCGAAGCCGTACTGCGTGGCCTCCTCGCGGGTCGTCTTGAGGTCGTAGATGTAGCCGTCGGCGCCGAGGAAGTCGATGCACCCCTTGAGCGGCACGCACATGTAGGTGGCCGACAGCGCGATCTCGGCGGCGTGCACGCGGATGCCGTGGGCGGCCATCACGGCGCGGAGGCCGTCGGCGTAGTGCAGGGCGTTGTCGTACTCGTCGCAGTCGCAGGGCAGGTCGGTCTCGGCCAGCGTGGTCTTCCAGTAGTCGTAAGCCGCTCGGCCCTCCTTGGTATTCTTTTTGACGTCGGGCTCGGGCTTGAAGCGCGCGAACAGGTCGGGCTGCAGGACGGCGGCGTGGGTCATGATGCCTTCGCGGAGGGCGGCGGTGGCCTTCGGGGGGTTGGCCAGGGCGTGCTTGTACTTGGCCGGCGACCGGAGAAGGACCTTCGCATTGGTCTGGTTGAGGTATCCGGTCAGGGTGTCGTAGCCCGTGCGGGTGATGGTGAACGCCTTCGCGGCGATGTCTTGGGTGGTAGGTAGGGACTGCATGTTGGGTTTGTTGGGTGGTTGGAAAGGGGAGGGGCCGGCCTTGGACTATGGAACATGCCCGGATCCAATCGGGCGAACCAAGGCCGACCCCAAAGGTGTCAGAGGGTGTCGTCGGGGTTGTCCACGGCGTCCTCGACGGCCGACATGGTGGTGTGCATGCCCTCGGCCTTCTCGTGCATGTTGTGCAGGGAGACCAGGAGCACCGAGACGCCGGAGCGGAGGGAGTTGAGGCGCTCGCGCAGCTCGTCGAGGTCGTGGACGTCGTCGATGTGGTTGAGGTCGGTGACGGCCAGCACGGCGCGCAGGCGGGTGAGGTCCTCGCCGATGCGGTTAATGTCGGCCTGGGTGACGAAGGCCAGCAGGTAGGACTGCAGGGCGTTGGCCTCGGTGGAGAGGCGCTGGATGTTGGCGCGGGCGGAGTCTTGGGGGCTCATTTGATGATAAGTTTCAGTAGGCCAAGGACAGCCAAGGCTACGATTGCCAAAACCAAAGGACCCCAGAAGGGGGCGGTCACCCACCACCATGACCAGTCGATGACGTTGCAGAGTTTGAGGGTGACAAAGACAACCCCAAGCAAACCAAGAATGGGGACGTTTAAATCCACGTTTAGTTTCTTGTTATTGAATGGGTAGCTCATGGGCGGGAAGGGATGCTGATCTCCTTGATGTCGCCGGGAGACTTCACGAAGTAGCGGACTTGGGAGCGCTTGAGGGTGGGGTAGGTGTGGACCTTCCACGCCCGCATCGTCGTCTCGAGCCCCTTGGCCGTCGCGGCGGTGCACTCCCAGAAGGCTTCCCCGTCCAGCAGGATCAGGAGGCCGTAGAGGTAGACGCCGTCCTTCTCGGCGAGGCGCTCGATGGACTTGGGGATTTCAGCCATGGCGGCGCTTGTCGGCCCACTGTTGGCAGGCGTCGATGATGTCCTGGGGCGTGCAGTCCGGGGCGTGGCGGACGACGTACCAGAGTTGGTCGCCGGCCTCGCGCATGAACTCGTTGCGCTCTTCCAGCTGGGCGATGCGGGCCTTGGCGGCGGCGAGCTCGTTGATGCGCTCCAGGTTCTTCATGGCCTCGCCGATCGGGTCGAAGGGCTGGCCGGCGGGGTTAAGGAAGTCGCTCATTATTTGGTGAATTCGTAGACGGCGACGGCGATGCTCAAGCCAATCGAAAGGCCAGAAAGGAAGAAAGACCAAGCCAGCATCTTGGCGGTGCGTTCGTCGTCGCTCACGACTGGGCCTCCTTGGCGACGGCCGCGTTAAAGGCCGGGTTGTTGGCGATGCTGGTCAGGTGCTCGGGGAGCAGGTCGGCCAGCCCCTGGCCTTCCTTGAGCCAGCCCTTGCGCTGCAGGACGCGGACGGCGGCCTCGGGGTGGGCGAGGTATCCCGACGGGCGGATGGTTTGAGGGGTCTGGCTGGCCGCAGGAGACGCTTTGACGGCGGGGGAGAGGGTGAGGCCGTTCCCGTCGAGGTCGAGGTCCACGCTGACACAGCAGGCGGTTTGGATGGACTGCCGGCGGATGTAGGTCAGGGCGGCGCCAATCTTCTGGGGCTCGAGGCCGTCGGCCCGGATGAAGAGGTCGCCCCCATCGAAGGTCGCGCCGTCGCGGTGGCGGAAGGAAGTCACCACGCCGATGCGGCCGTCGGGCAGGGTGCGCACGATCTGGGTGAGGGCCAGGTTGTGCTTCGCGAGGACAGGCTTCACGGCGTCCAGCAGCTGGTCGAGGGAGACGTACTTCGACCCCTTGAAGGCCGGGTTGGACTTGTTCGCGCTGACGTTCTCCAGCGCGTTGAGGGCGGCGACGAAGTCCGCGTTGGCGTCGGTGGCTTGTTTGCTCATGGGTGCAGGGAAAGATTACTTGCCGGCGGCAATGTCGTCGATGCTCTGCTGGTTGAGCACCTTGAGGTGGCCGTTGACGGAAAGGGACCAGTAGTTGATGTTGCCCTTGCGGCGGGGCTTCAGGCGGGCGGCGACTGTGCCGTCGTGCAGGATGATGTAGCGCGTGTCCTTGATGGGGACGGGCGGAGTGACCAGGGACTGCGTGGTCTGCTCGTTGACGGGGATGGGTTGTTTCATAGGTGGGAAAGTTAGTTGATGGCGCCACGCTTGGCGGCGTCGAGGATCAGCAGGGCGTCGGCGTTGGCCAACGTCACCTTGAGCTCAGAACCGAAGAGCTCGCCGGCGCGGGCCTTCAGTTTGTTCTTCCAGGCGGTGGTAGTCAGGTCGCCCTTGGTGCCGACGGGGTGGGCCTTCTGCCAGATCGCGGGGCGGACGCGGTGGACCTCCCAACCGCAGGCCACGGCGGCGCCGTAGAGCACGCCGGTGTTGAACTGCAGTTTGCCGATGGCCGACCCGGGGATGTTGCGGCCCGTATAGAGCGGGGGCTCCTCAAGGTACATCACGACCTTGTTGGCCTTCGTCGAGATGTCGGCCACCAGCTTGCAGACCTCCCAGTCGGTGCCGGGCATGTTGAACGACTCCAGCCCGAGGTTGTCGTGGTAGGTGACGATGGCGCCGGAAACGCCGGGGTCAACGGCGACGAGCAGAGGCTTGTTCATTTGGTGCGGGTCGCTTTCGCCAATCGGGCAACGACGATGCGAGTGATGGACGGACATCGGGAGAGGTCAAACCCTTTCGCCCTGAAGCCCGCGAAGCCTAGTTGGTGGGCGGCGTAGACTTCGCCGATCGTCGGGCGTCGGCCGAGGGCCTTGGTCAGGCGCTCCTCGTTGTACGTCAACCAGGAGGTCGCGTACTGGTGGCCGGCGATGGGGTCGAGGGCCAGGTCGTAGGAGTAGACGGGCAGGCCGTGGGCGCGGCGCCAGCGGGAGGTGTCGGCCCAAGCTGCGGGGAAGAATTGGCACAGGCCACGCTCGCCCAAGCGGCCGATGGCGCGGGGGTTGCCGGCGGACTCGACGCGGATGATGGCGTCGACCTGGGCGGGAGTGATCGCGGGGAGGCACGTGGCCGACGCGAGCAGGAAGAGCAAGGGCTTCACGACTGGGTGTCCTCCTTGGCGTTTTCCCACGCTTGTTTGATTGCTTGCTCTTCGCCCCACATTTCAGCGGTCGGGTTTGGGCTAATGAAATCAGCCATAACATCCCCCGCCTTGGTCAGGCTTCGGATGGTGCTGGCCTGCCGATTGGACAAGGCGAGAAGCTCGCGGTTGATGCGGTCGGACTCTTCAAGTTTCGTCTGCAGGCGGAGGTTCTCGTGGTAGGAGTCCTCGAGTTTCCGCTGCCAGAAAATCAGTAGATGGTGGATCACGACTGGGACGTGGGGTGAAGGGTGCCGTTGAACACTTCGCCGTGCCGGTCATGGTATCCCCACTTGAGCAGGGCACGGCCAGCGGGCGAGATGTGGGCGTAGATGAAGACCTCCGTGCACCCGAAGAAGCGCAGCATCTGGGCGCACTCGGCGGCCGACTCGTCAACCTGCTTCTGGACGTACTTGGGGGTCCAGTCGCCCTGCAGGAGCCTGTCGCGGGCGTAGGCCATGGACTGGACGAGGTTCTGCACCTCTTGGGCGGGGCATCCCATGTTGTTATCGGGCATCGCTGTTGAGGGGCTGGCGGGCGGTGTAGGTCAGGCGGATGTCGCCCAGGTCGTCGCTGTAGTCGAGGAAAGCCTCGATGCGGCCGAGCGCGTTGACGTTGACAGTCAGATCGCGGATGCCGGAGGCGGAGAGCACGGCGGTGAGGTCGCTGACGGCGCGGTTGACGCAGTCCTTGGCCGACCCCTTGGAGCCGCCGGCGAGGAGCCACTGGGCGCCGTCGAGGTTCTCGCAGAAGTTGGCCAGGGCGTTGCGGACGGGGTCGTCGCGGTGGGCCTTGCGGATGGAGGGACGCATGTCGGGAGCGTGGGCGTTGGCGTCGGGCATGGTGCTGTTGGGATTAGCCGGCAAACGGCAGCGGGGTGAGGAAGCGCTTGAGGGTGGCGTAATCGCAAACGAGCAGCATGTATTTGCCATCCTTGAGATGGACGATGCAAACAGTGCCATCAGTGTTTTTGGCCGAGATGCTTTCGATGCAATCGACGTTGAGGATGATGCGTTGGGGGGCGTCGTCGTTGATGCTGATGATGCGTTCGACTTCGATGAACTTGACCGGGTTGGATGAGAACATGGTGTTGGGTGGGTTGGGAATTAGTACTTCGGGTTGTCGATGATCTCGAGAAGGCTGGGGCCGTCGGCGAGGGCGAGGATGTAGGCCGCCAGCGCGAGGCCGGCGAGGAGGGCGAGGATGAGCTTCATGGCTTGTTGGGTTGGGTGTGGAAAAAGATGCCCCTCACTTGAGGAGCATTCGCTTCAGGGACTTGATGGCTTCATCGACCATCTGCTGCTTGACCTTCAGGCGGGTGGCGGTGTCGATGTCGTTGCCCTCGATGGCGTAGATCTGGGCGTCGTGCAGTTCCTGCTTCACATCTTCGGCGAGCATCTTGGCGACGTAGGCGATAACCTTGTCGGCATGCTTTTCGGAGAGGTCGGAGTGGAAGCGGGCGTTGTTGGCGTCGGTGGTGTTCATGGGTGTGTTGCTTGGTACGTAGATGAGTAGGCAACACCTTTGCCAAGGTTGCAAGGCAAAAGTATTGGAAAGTTTCCAAAGGGGGTAAGACCCCACCCCTTTTGGATACTCCCACCCGTCCCCTAGATACCCCCGCCAAGGGGTCTAGAATGGCTCAGGAGGCGTTTTGAGCCCGGGGACGATAGAAGACCCGCACCAGCACCGCCGCAAGGACCGCAAACGACCCGACCGCCAACGCCCACCCGAAGTCGCGGATGGTCTGGAGGGCCAGCGTGGCCGTCGATAGTTGGCGCTCCAGGTTCGCGTCGTCGCTCTTCAGGTCCTTGCCCCCGTCCACGATGATGAGGGCCATGGTCTGGGAATTGCCGAAGGCCGACAGGACTGTCTCGCAGATCCACGCCGACCCGAGGGCCGACACCCCCGAGGCCATCGTCAGGAGCACCACCGCCCAGAGCAGGTTCGTGTCAGCGCTTCCGCTTGGCTGGTCGTTTTGCATTGGCCTTCTCCTTCTTCGGTTTGCCCACGATGCCGGCCTGCGTGGCCTGCAGCTTCTTCTTCGCGGTGTCCTCCGCCCACGCCACGATCTGCAGGGCCATGTAGCCCGACAGGCCGTTAAGCGCCCAGAGCATCTTCTTGTTCTGGATGTACTCCTCCAGGGCGAAGCCGGAGAGGATGGCCACGGCGCACGCGACGACGAGGTGGCCGACGACGCGGCCCACGCTCAGCTTCTCGTCGGTGAGGATTATCTTCACAGTCATGCCCATCATGCCCAGGAGCCCGGCGATGCCGGCCTGCTTCACTTCGGGCCCGATGTCGTCGGGGTTGATGGGGGCGGCGCTCACGAGATGCGGACGGGGGTTGTGTGTTTGCCCTGCACGATGCGGCGGTAGTTCTCCTGCCAGAGGACGGCCGACACCACCTTGCCGGCGCGGTCCACTTCCTTCTCGCTCATCTCGGGGAAGGCGAGGTGAAGACTTTCATGGGTGAGGGTCTCGAGCTCACGCTGGGGCGAGAGCCTGGGGTCAATTTCAATGACCGGGTGTGCGGGGTCCGTGGTGGCCTGTCCCCAAGCACGCTCCTTCCCGAGCGGCCGCCAGATGACCTTAACCTTCTTTGCTTTCTTGCGCGGCATCGGGGCAGGGAGGTTTGCGGAGGCGCAGCCAAAGGCCCAACGCCCCGAGGAGGAAGACCCCACCAGCCACCGCCGGCAGGAAATAGGGCGAGTTGAAGACGAAGGGCAGGGAGCCGATGGCGCCGCCGATCACGAAGGCCGCACCCGCCCGGAGGTACTGCCCGAGGAGGGCCATGGCCAACGCCGCGAGGAAGCAGATGCCGGCGGCCACGGCGAAGGCGTTGCGGACTCCCTCGGTGCGGACTTGTTCGACCTCGGCCTTAAGCGCCGTGATCTGCTTGTTGGCGTTGTCCAGGGCGGCCTTGTTCTTGAGGGCGTCCTGCTCGGCCTTGGCGAAGTTCGCGTCGATGACGGCGAGGAGCCTCCGCCCCGCTTCCTCCGCCCGCTTGTATTCCTCAGGGTTGTTACGGGCCACCCGTGCGCGCACATAGTCGAGCGCCTGAGCGTCGGGCTTGGGGAGGTAGGCCAGCGCCACGCCGGTCTCGGCCTTGACGACGTCGGGCTTATCGGCGTTCTCGCGGGCGACAGTCACGGCGGCGGCGACCCGCTGGTCGGACTTGTCGAGCTGCGTGCCGAGGGTGCCTAGGTCGGCGGAGGGCGTGCCCGTGCCGGTCGTATCCTGGGCAGGCGTGCAAGCCACGAGGGCCAGCAGGGTCATGCCCAAAATACGATGCATCGTAAAACGGTCACTTGCCCTTGAGGGCGTCGAGCAGCTTGCGACCTTCGGCCTCGCTGGCCTTCAGGCGGTCGGCGTGTTTGCGGGCCACGAGGAGGCCGGTGACGAAGCCGCCCAGGAGGGCGAGCGTGATGGAGATGATGTAGAGCATAGTGAATTAGGAAACGACCCAGCGGTCCGCCGCAACCTTGACGCAGTTGATGACCTGCGAGCCGCTCGAAGTCAGGAACAGCGGCTGGTTGTTGTTCGCGCCGTTGATGTTCGGGCCAATGCCGGAGTTCGCCGGACGCACAGTCAGGTAAGACGCATTCTCCACAGCGATGCGGACGATCGTCCCAATCGGGAAACTGTAGGTCGAGTCCTCAGGAATGTCTACGTACACATAGCTCGCCTGGTCGATGTGCACGAAGTTGTTGGCGTCGCCCGAAACCAAGGTGTGCGTCGAGTAAGACGAGGAGACAGTCGAAGAAACCGAAGGGCCGGCAGCCACGGGGGTTGCCCAGATCAGGTCCGCTCCGTTGTAGCTCAGGGCCTGCCCGCTCGTCGGGGCCGTGGCGTCCAGAGTCGAGGTCGCGCCGTTCGAGAGCGTGCTGATGGTCAGGCCACCGCCACCGCCACCCGCCGCCCAGACCAAGTCCGTGCCGTTGTACTGCAGGACGTCACCAGAGGCCGTCGGGCCAGAAGTCGGGTTGGTCGTCACAACCCCGTTGGTCAACTGGTTGGCCGCAAGCGCCGTCGTGGAAACGGAGACCCAGCCCGCGTTTTGGCGAGCGTAGGGCGTGCCGTCAATCGGGGCGTCGGTGATGTAGTTCTGAGAGCCGACCCAAATCTGCGTCGCGATAATGTCCGTGCCGTTGCCAATCTGGACCCAGCCAGTCGCGCCCATGCGGACGTAGTAGTTGCCGTCCGTGGGAGAGTCGCCGAAGGTGAAGCCCGCATTGACGGACCAGCCCCCGTTATAACGCACGTATTGCTGGCTGTCGCTCGGGGCGTCGGTCAGGTAGCCTAGGCCGGTGACGTAGGTCGAGACGTCCGAGGCCGTTTGGTAACCAAGCCCGGTGACGTAGGTCACGAGGTCAGTCTGATCCGTGACCACCCCGGTGATCCCGCCCCAAACGGCGCCACCGCCGCCACCCGTCGCAATCGCCCATGCGGCGTTCTTCCGCACGTACTCGTTGCCGTCGCTCGGGGCGTCCGTCAGGTAGCCCTGGGAAGTCACCCAAGACTCGGTCGCGTAGCCAGTCAGCGCCGACGACGTGATAAAGCCCGAGGGGTTGGACAGCGGGTAATAGGTCGAGGCCGCCGCCGAGGTCGTCAGGTAGGACGACATTCCCGACAGCGTCTGATAGGTCGAGGCCGCAGCGCTGGTCGTCAGATAAGACGACATTCCCGACAAGGTCTGGTAGGTCGACGCGGCGCTGGAGGTAGTCAGGTAGCCCGAGATGGACGCACCCGCTGGGATGGTTACCGTGCCAGTGAAGGTCGGGCTCGCCGTGTTGGCCTTGCTGCTCAGGCCGTTGGTCACGAAGGCGGTCGTCGCCAGTTGGGTCGTATTAGTTCCGGCGGTCGCCGTCGGCGCGGCAGGGACGCCCGTGAAGGTCGGGCTCGAGATGTTCGCCTTCAGGTTCGCGGCGGTGGTGACGAAGGCCGTGGTCGCCAGTTGAGTCGTGCTCGTGCCAGCCGTAGCCGTCGGCGCGGCGGGGACGCCAGTGAAGGTCGGAGAGGCAAGGTTGGATTTTAGGTCGAGAGCGCCCTGCAGGTCTACCTGCGAGCTGAGCGTGCCGGTGATGGCTCCCCAGCTCGTCGAGGCCGCAGGGGTGGCGCCGCCCACGTTGACCACCCAAGAGGAATAGGTGCCCGACCCCGTGTGGCTGATGACGTTGACGACCAGCACGCCCGTCCCGCTGTTATAGGACGTGACCCGCGCGTGCATATGCCGGTTCGTCGGGTTGGACGTCTCGGAGATGACCAAGTCCTGCTGCGGAGAGTAGGACAAGCCAGTCCCGATGGTCAGGGTCTTGTCGGCGTTGTTAATCGTCAGCGACGTGGTCGAGGTCGTCAGGTATCGGTCGCCGGGGATGATGGTCGCCCAGTTGGTCTGGTAATCCGTCCCGCTGGACTTCTGGAGAAACTGGCCCGTAGTGCCGCCAACCGCCACGCCAGGGCCAACGGCGCCAGTCGCACCCGTTGCGCCCGTAGCCCCTACGTCGCCGCGAGGGATGGTGAAGTCGAAGACGGCCGCCGAAGAGGTGCCCGAGTTGGCCACGCTGGCCGACGATCCAGCCGCACCCGTGGACGTGCTGCCCACCGCGATGGTCGCCGCCGTGCCAGTAGCGCCAGTCGACCCAGTCGCACCAGTCTGGCCTGCGGGGATGCCGAAGTTGAAGACCGCCGCGCTGGAGGTCCCGACGTTCGTGACAGTCGCCGAGGAGCCGGGGGAGAGCGTGGTCGTCGTGCCGGCCGCAATCGTCGCCGCCGTGCCGGGTAGACCCTCCGGGCCGGGCGTGCCCAGCTCGAGAGTGATGGTCGCCGGCGCCGTGCCGAGGACGTCAACTGCAACAGTAAGAGAGGACATTAGTCGGTGACTTGGTCGATGATGGAGAGTCGGAAGGTCGTGGAATAGAAGACACTGCCGCCGTACACGAACTTGATGTCCGACCGGGCGTTGCCCAGGGAGAAGCCGGCCGTGGTCGAGGCGGGCAGGCTGGCCACGAAGGACAGTCCGTTGACGGCCATGGTGATCGTGCAGGGGTAGACCACGCCGGCCGAGTCGATGATGTCGGACGAGACAGTAGTCGTGAGCAGGTTGGCGGGGGCACCTGCGGAGGGGTTATACGTGACTGTGGCCGCGTAGGTCGTGCCGCGCTTAAAGGTGACTGTGGTGCTCATCTTCTTAACCTTGGGCAGGGGTTAAACCTGCACAGTCGCCCCGCTGGAGTCCTTGGTGTAACCCGACCAAGCCCCAAGCCAGTCCAGCAGCTGGGGCTCGTAGTTGGGGGTATAGGGGGCGATGTTGGCCACGTCCAGCCCGTGGAACTGCACGGGGTTGGCTAGGGAGAGCGGGCCTAGGTGCATCTGCTCGACGACGAAGGTCGACCCCTCAAAGGTCAGGTCCGCAATCTTCCACTTCTGGCAGTTGTAATTATACTGCACAAGGGACCCGGTGTTCTGGATGGTCAGGAAGGTCGAACCCGTGGGGGTGTCCACCTCAACCAATTCTTGGCTCTGGGTCTGGCGCACGATGATCTGCGGGTCGGAGCCGTTGAAGAAGTCGCTCTTGGTGTCGGCGTCGGAGCCGTCCGCGATGATGGCCAGGTAAGGCCAGAAGCCGTCCATGTCGCTCCCGCAGCCGATGATGTAGACGCCCCAGTTGTCGGACCCTCCCTCGACGCTCGCCGGCTGGATTTGGACGTATCCGCCCAAGTCAACCAGCGGAGACTCGGCCGCCGTGGCGAAAGGGCCGACAGTCTTGGAGGCGTCGGGGAAACAGTAGTACTTCTGCACCTCGGCCTGCCAGCATCCCCACGCCCAGGCGTCGGAGTTGCGGGAACTCGTGAAGCGCACGAAACCCTTGCGGCACTGCACCCCGTAGCCCGAGCCCGTCTTGATGACAGTGACGCGGAACTGCTCGGGGTCGCCGGCCAGCTGCGGGTCGTCGATGGCCAGGGTAATGCCGGCCTGCCCGCTCGTCAGGTTGTAGCCAAAGCCGGGTTGCATCAGAGCTCGGGGTGCACCGCAGTCACCCAGCCTTCCGCGTTGAAGCGGATGGTGTAGTTGATTTTCTTCACGTTCAGGCCGAAGTCCTCAAAGTTGACGCTGGCCAGCAGAAGCTGCGGGAGGGCGGAGCCAGCGCCGATCGGCGTGCTCTCAAAAGTCGCCCCAACGTAGTCGGGCAGCAGGTTGGGGAGGATGCCGTTCCAGTCCCTGGTGCGCGACGAGCGGCCCACGGCGTCCCTCATCTCGTTGACCACGTCTTCGTCAGTGGTGTAGATGACGCCGGAGAAGCCCGTCTGCGGGGCAAGGTAGGACTTGCGGCCGTAGTAAAGGGGGTAGGCGGGGTCGAGGAAGCCGACGAATTGGCCACCCGTCTTCTGGGTGAAGTGCGCCCCGTTCTCGCCCTTGTACAGGGTAGCCGCGTCGCTGGTCTTAGCCTTGAATGTGCTGGCCTCGTAAATCGGGAGGATGGCCGTGCCCGTGCCAATGCCGGCAATGGCGTCTGCGCCGATGGTCGCCTCGAAGAAGTTGGGGTGCGTCTCGATGCCTTCGCTCGTCGTGCTCACGGCGCCGCTGACGTTGGGCGAGGTGATGTCGCTGGACGCGTAGCCGTCCGCGCTGATGCCAACGTAGTCCGCCGTAATGGTGCAAATCCGGTTCTTCCCGTGCACGACCTCGATGTTGTTGCAGGTCATGAACGCCGAGTAGGTGGCGTCGGGGTGGGCGTCGCCTCGGGAGATGAGGGGGGCCAGCGCCGCGCCCGTCATGGACTTGTCCAGGAGGAAGGTGCATTTGCCCGTCCACAGGCCGTAGCCGTCGTCGCGGATGCTGTAGCCAGCCTGCAGAAGCAGGGCGGTCAGGGTGTTGCCTTTGTTGATGTAGGCCATGGGTTAGACAGTTTTGGTGTAGTCCTTGTAATTGACTTGGGAGGCCATGCCCCCCGTCTGGTCCTTGGTGAAGTCGGCCTGACCGCCGGCGGAGGCCGCGATCACAGCCAGGTACTCGTTGGCCTGCTTCTGCAGCTCGACCTGGGCGTTGAGGATGTTCATCTGGGGCGAGTTGCCGATGCCGAAGACGCTGTTGTCGCCGGCGAACATGGCGGGCGGGTTGGCGCTCTTCTTCTTCTCCTCCTCCGTCTTGGCCTTCTCGACCGCAAGGGCCTTCTTCATGTCATCCTCCACAATCTTGGCCACCGCGTCCTGCACATACTTGAACTTAGACAGGGAGGCCTCGCTCATGCCGGGACCTTCGTCCCCAGTGGCGGCTTCCTTGAAGAAGTATTGTCGGCCACGCGGGTCGCGCTTCAGAAACTCTTCCGTCACCACCTCGCGGGCCAGCGTGGCCTGCTCCTTCTCCTTTTCGGTCCGGAGGTCCACCTGCAGCTTCTGGGCCATGTAGCGGGTCGTCTGGTCCACAGGCGAGGTCTTGATTTCCTCGAACTTGATGCCGGCGGCGAAGTCCACCGCATCCTTGGCGTCCTGCCGCGCCTTCTCGATGGACTGGCTGATGAAGCTCACGGCCTGCTGGATGAGCACCATCGGCGCAAGGAAGCCCATGAAGAGGTCCTTGCCGATCTCGGTGAACTTCTTGCCGATGGCGGCCGTCTGCTTTTCCATCTCCGACATGGCCTTCTTGGCCTTCTCGGTCTGCTGCGGGACGTCGGACGTGCCCTTGATTTGGTATTCTACGACTTGGGCCATGGGTAGGTCTTCAACCTTGGGAAGTCGTAAAGCCTGCCATCGCCTCCTCCTCCTCCGTGGTCATCACGTTGACCTCTACCCCCTTGAGCCCGGAAAAGGCCGTGCTCATCCAGATGGCCTGACACTCGGGCATCTCCCACGCCCGCTTCTCGTCGATGCCGTTGGCGATCAGGTTGGCCACCACGTTGATGGCCCAGGGCATGCCCGTGCCGGTGGCCTTCTTATTCTGCTCCGTCTCCCAAAACTTGGGCCAGTGCCCTTCCAGCATGTAGGTGCGGAAGTCCTGCGCCGTCTTGATGAAGAGCGCGTCGTCGCGCTGAAGCCTCACCAGCGTGGCCTTGTCCTTGCCGGTGATGTCGTCGATGGGGAGCTCGGCGCACGTCTTGATGGCGGCCAGCAGGTGCGAGAGGGTCATGTCCCCGGGCACCACGTAGGGCGACCCGATGGCGTGCAAGCGCACGCGGTACTTCAGGCAGAAGGGATAAACGACATAGCCCAGGATGTTAACCTGGGCCGGGTCGGTGAAGGCGTTGATGAAGCGGGCGTCCATGCCCGCTAGTCTTAGACGTAGGACGCGATGGAATCAAGCTGGCGGAACTTGATGCTGACCCGGACGAAGTCCTTGTTGCTGCCCTTCTCCGAGACGCCCTCGATCACCCCGTTGACCTCGTTGGAGGGGCCCGTGTCGGTCTTCAGCTTAACAGTGATGGCCGCGCCAATCTCCGGCATGTCGGCCGTCTTCGCGATGCCTTCCACAGTGCCCGTCCGCTCCGGGTTGTCGTAACGCAGGGTGACAGTCTTGCCGTCCTCGTCGGGGGCCTTGTCGTTCAGCTCGAAAGCCTTGTCGCAGGACACCGACTGGCAGAGGAAGTTGGAGATGCCCGATTGGACGGCCACGCCAAACAACACAGTAACGCCTTTGAGTACAGCAGCCATAGGTAGTTCTTAACCTTGGGCGGGTGGTCAAGGCGCCAGGACGCACACCACCGAAAGGCGCAGGACAGTGGCCCACGCACCCGTCTGCTCGTCCAGCCCCTGATCTTCGGAGACCACAGTCACGTCGTAGAGCAGGGCGTCGCCCTGGGTGGCGAACTGGGAGGTCATCGCGTCAAGGTCGGCCAGCGTGGCAACCATGGCGGCGGCCCGGGCCCGGTGGGTCGTCAGGGTCACGTCGTTGGCGTTGTCGTGCAGGACGCAGCGGACCTGGCAGTCGTAATTGCCCAAGCCGTCGGGCAGGCCGGCAGGGGTGTTGGCCGAGTCGCAGACCACGACCACCTTGGGCATCACCGCGTCGGCCGTGCTGTCGCCCGGGTAGATGTTCACGGCGCTGAAGGTCGCTTCGGCCTGAAGCATGGCGACGAGGTTGGCCTCGCAGATGTGGCGGATGGATGAGGTGCCCATGGGTTAAGTCTTTGCGTTGTTGTTAAAGTCGTCCACGTCCTTCTTCAGGCGGCGGGCCAAGTCCAGGTACAGCTGCTTATAGCGCAGGCCAATCACTGTGGCCTTCACGTCCGCCTCGGTGCTCACGTTGTTCGTGTCGGCGATGCCGTTCCCGATGATCAGGTTGAGGTTGGAAGGGGTCTCGCTGAAGTTGTGGTACCCGGCGCTGCCGGCGTGGACCTTGATGTAGTTGCCAATGCCGGACGTGCCGAAGTTGGACTTGCCCTCGCGGTAGGAGGGCTTGGGCAGGGACATCAGGACCTTATACCAGCCAGCCTTGAGGCGGCCCACTTTGGGCGTCCTGCTGGCGATGTACTCTTTGATTTCCGCATCCGTCTCAACGAGCACCTTGTCCCGCCAGTTGACCAGGGGCTGGGTGGGCTTGCCGTTCTGCTTGAAGCGGCCGCCGGCCTTAGCTAGAAGCATCTTGTGCACCGGGCGAAGGTTGCGCTGGTAGCCCAGGGTGCCGTACTCCGTGCTCCGCACCATCGTGCGGTTAAAGTAGTTCTTGGCCTTCTTGAAGGCCCGCTCGTCGTCGTAGTCGTTGGCGATGGCCTGCAGGATACGGGTGCCGCGCTTGAGCGCCGTGCGGGCCGCGCCGTCGAGCAGGGCCCGAAACTCGGCGGGGTTTCCGTTCCTGGTCGAGTAGGCCAGCTTCTCGGAGAGCAGGAGCAAAGGGGCGATGCCCTTGCGGTTGTCGGCCGCCACGTAAATTTTCCGCACGTCCGCCGCGATGGAGCGCTGACCAGCCTTCTCGCCCGTAGAGGTCAGGCCACCCTTGCCTCCCTTGCCCATCGGGGGCGTCAGCATGATGGACTCGCGGCACATTAGGGCGGCGTTCTTCAGGCCGATGTCCCGGATGGTCTCGCGGGTATGCTGAGCGTAGCGGGTCATGGCCTCCTGAAATTGGGCCATGCTCTTCGGGCCGACAGTTAGCCGGACATTAATCACTGGTTAAGCAGGATGACCTGCAGGGTCACCCAGGCGCTCGGGCGCTTGTGGGTCTGGCTGATAATCCGCAGGCTCTTCCCGTCTACGGCAATGACCTTGCCAATGCCTAGGGAGGCGATGGGGGTCTGGTCCACGACGATGGCCGCCGATGCCCCATTAGACCCGTCTGGGAGGCTCCAGGAGGCCGTTGCAGCGGGGATGCGGACAGAGTGCTGGGTCCGGTCCACAAAGCCCCCCTCTTGGAAGGACTGGGTGACCATGGGGTCGGAGATGAGACACTGAAAGGTAATGGCCCCCGCGTTGGCGGACCCGGACACCCCGAAGTCGGCCACCATCAGCTTGGCGTCGTCGAGAAAGGTGCCGTCTGCGTAAAGGCTCATGTTCGTCTTAACCTTGGGATGAGGTCAAAAAAAAGGGGCCCCCCGAAGGGAGCCCCAGTCGTCGGCGCTTGGCCCGCTATTAGGCGGACTTGATGCGCTTGAGGTTCGAGCGGCCCTTGGCGGCACCGAAGCGGATGGCCGCGGTGAGGTAGAGGATGCCGCCCGTGTACTCGGACTCGACCAGGACGGAGAGACCGCCCGAGGTGGCGACGCCGGAGTTCGGGGCCATGGACCAGACCGAGCCGGTGCCGATGCAGATGGCGTCCTTGGCGGCCGCGAAGCCGACGAGGTTCTCGCCGTTGGCCGGGAGGCCGGCGTACTGCATCACCTGCAGGGTGCCGATCTGGCCGACGATGCCGGTGCGGACGACGCTGTTGTTGCCCTGGGTGTTGAACGCCGAGGTCAGCTTGGCGTCCTTGCGGAGCGCGCCGATGTAGGAGGAGTTCAGGATGAGGCCGCGCTGTTCCGGGGCGAGCAGGTCGTCGAGGGCGGTGTCGAGGTCGACCACGTCATTGTAGTCGAAGTCGGCGGCGGCGATGACGATGTTGCTGGAGTAGTTCGCGTTGGTGACGAGGGCGGCAACGGCGGCGTTGGCCTTCTTCACGATCTTGGCGACGGCCTCTTCGCGGAAAGCGTTGATGACGCCTTCGGCACCCCAGGCAGCGAGCTCGGAAGCGTCGAAGCTGCGGGTGGCATGGTAGTGGACCAGGTTCACGTCCGCCTTGGTGATGTCGGCGTCGCCGGTCTGGCGGTAGCCGCCGTCAGCCTTGGAGAAGGTGATGGCGTCGTCGCCCGCCACGAAGGGGACGGCGATGGTGGTGCCGCGGTCCTCGGTGCTCTGCGCGAGGGTCGTGAACATGTCGAGGACGGGGAGCTTCGGGCGCAGGTCGGCGACAATGATGTCAGCGAGCGCGGCCGGGGCGAGGTCGAAACCGGAGTTAGCCATAGGTGTGATTAGTAGGGATTAGGGATTAGGGAAAATTACTTGAGGCGGCCGAAGAGGATGGCGGCCTTGTTCTTCTGCAGGAAGGCCACGCGCTCGGCGCCGGGCTTCATCGCGGCGTACTGCTCGCGGAGCTGCTCGACAGTGGCGGCCGGGGCTTCGGCCTTCTCGGCGGCGACGGGGGTCGTGCCGGTGGAGGCGACGATCTCGGCGGCCTGCTTGGCGGCGGAGACGTGGGTCAGTTCCAGGGCGGCGACCTTCTCGGCGAGGGCGGCGACTTCGGCGGTGAGTTCGCCGATGCGGGCATCCTTGGCCACGACGTCGGCCTTGGCGGCGGACAGTTCGTCGGCGGCGCCGACAGTCAGCTTCTCGACAGTGGCACGGAGGTCGTCGCGCTCAGTCGTGAGGGCGAGGGCAACAGTGCGCAGCTCGGAGAGTTCAGCCTCGGGAGTCAGTTTGCTCATGTGTTCTTAAACTTGGAGATGTGGTCAAAGGTCAGAAGGCGGCGAGGGCTTCCTCAAAGGAGTCGGCCAGCCCGGTGACGAGCCCAAGGCGCACGGCCTCGCGGCCCGAGAAGGTGCCGCCAGTGAAGGCGTCCTGCGAGACGTTGACGCGGGTGGCCTTCACGGACTCCTGGAAGTCCTCGGCGATGCCGTCAACCTGGCGCTGGAGGTCGGCCACTTGGGCCTCGGTCAGGGACGTGCCCTCGATGCCGGCGCCCTTGAGCGGGGACTGGCTGGACTTGATGACGACCATGCGGACGCCGGCGTCGGCGTAAGCCTTGGAGTAGTCCGGCACGACCATGTACACGCCCACGCTGCCGATGGAGCCCGAGGGCATGGCGGTGAACTTATCGGCGGCGGCGGCCAGCCACAGGGCGGCCGAGTTCGCTTCTTCGCCGTAGGCCATCGTGGGCTTCTTCATGCGGCGGATCTTGTTGGCGAGCTCAGGCACGCCGGCGACAGTCCCGCCCGGGGAGTTCACGCGGAAGGCAATCTTCTTCACGGCCGGATCGGCCTCCATCTCGTCGATGGCCTTGGAGATGGCCAGCACATCGGCGGCGCCAAGCATGCCCTCCAGAGGCGAGATGCCACGGCCGATGGGTCCGTCGATGGGGATGACGCCCTTGCCGTCGGGGGTAACGTAAGCCTCGGGGCGGGCGCCCAGGAGCTTCGACAGCACGTCGGAGAAGCCGTACTTGTCCAGGCGGGCGGCGTAGTCGCTGGCCTTGGTGGGGTCGATAAGCAGGGGCTCGAGGCCCTTGAGGCCGTTGGAGAAGATGAGGCGCATGGGTAAAGGTTAGTCAGGGATGTCGTTGGTTTCGTCGTCAGGGATGGCCGACGTGCCGGACTCCGCTTCGTCTTCCGATTCGTCCTCGGCCTCATCCTCGGGGCTTTCCTCCGCTTCCTTGGCGGGGGCCTGCATGTTGGCGAAGCGCTGCATGGCCTCCTCAAAGGCCACCTTGCCGGCGGTTGCGGCGGTCACTTCCTTGGCGAAGAGGATGTCCTCGACGAGCTCGGAGAAGGTCTTGCGGAAGTCGCCGCCCCGCTTCTTGGCGATCGCGGAGAAGGACGTCAGGCCGGCACGCAGGTCCTCGCGGTCGTTCGCGCTGTCGCGGCCGTTGTCGATGCTCGGGCTTTGGGGCACGCTGAACTCCACGTCCGCCCACTTCGGGTCGTCGGGAAGTTCGCCGGCGGCGATGGCAGAACCGATGCGCCACTGCCAGTCGGGCACGAGGTAACAGTCGTGAAGCATGCACTGCTTGTCGCCGACGTAGCGGTCCGCCTTGCCGAGCACCATGCGCACCAGGGCGGAGCCGGCCTTGCTGCCGTCGTTGACCACCTCGTAGGGAAGGCCACCCGCCGCGATCATGCGGGCAAGCACCGCGTTGAACATCTCCATGCTCTGGCGCGGGAAGTTGGGGGCAACGCTCTTAAGGTCCTCCCCGGGCTCCAGCACCAGCAGCTTGCCGCCCATCTGGGCGCCGATGTTGCCGAAGTCGGAAGAGGCCGTCCCGTTCAGGTCGGCCGCCATGCTGTCGTCAATTGCCCCGCCGTTCTTGGTGAGGATTGAAGGCACGTCCGTGACCTGCTTCGTCGCACGCTTCTCCAATTCGATGATCTCGGTCTGGTCCTGCATCGAGTTCAGGGCGTGGGCCATCGGGGGCAGGCCGTGGGCGCCGCTCGCCCGCTTGAAATCGGCGATGTGGAAATAGGTGCCGGACTTCTTGAGCTCGTACTGGCCCTCGCCGAACTGCACCCAGATGCCGATTACCTCGCCGTACTTGCCGAAGACGAAGCCGTCCCACGTGTCGGGGGTGACTTGGTTGGGCATCGTCGGGTTGACCACCCGGTGGCCTTCGATGATCTGCGTGGTCGCCTTGCCCTGGGCATCAGTGACCTTGAGGGCGAAGACCTCGCCGTCCACCGCCCAAGTGTTGACGATGATGCGCTGGAGCTGCTCGCCCGTATAGCGGCCGGTGATGTCGGCCTTGCGCGTGGCGCGGTGGTAGTACTCCTCGTAGAGGCGAGCCTTCACGGGGTCGGCCGCGTGGCTCGTGGGCTTGGAGCCGTCCCCGACCACGTACATCACCATGTCGTTGACGTACTGCACCATGGACGGGTAGTTCTTCTCCGCGTAGCGCGCCTTCTGCAGCAGGGACTGCCGATCGTATTGGCTGACGTCCTTGCGGGCGTCCTGCGGCGTCGAGCCGTACCAGGCACGGCGGGCAAACGACATTCCCGCGTTCTGGAAGTTCGACGACCACGCCTGCGCGGCCTGCGCCTTCGGAACCCCCTGCGCGCCGGCGGCGGGCTTCGGAACTTCGACGGCCTTGATGGTCTTCTTGCGGGGGGGCATAAATTAGAAGCTACGAGCGTCCCAACGGACGGCCACGACAGAAGTCCGGCGAAGGGACGCGTAGGCTAGTGGGTCCAGCAAATATAGCCCGTGGTTGGCTTCGTCCAACATCTCCTTGGGCGGCAAGGCCCACTGCTTCGACACGCTCGACCCGGAGTCGGAATAGGAAACGACGTTCAGCCCGGTCGTGATGGCAGAGACCGCCTTGGCACGGATCGCCAGCAATTCGTCTTCAGTGAGTCCGATGAATAGTCCTTGGGCCATGGTCAGTTCTTAACCTTGGGCTGGGGGTAAAGAGGGGACTGGCCGACGTGTTCCATGCACCCGAGCGCCGCAAGCCATTACAGCACCCCAACAACGCACCATCGGCCAGTCCTGAATCAAAGGTGCCAACACTAGGAGAAAGGTCAAGTCAGGCATCGAGCGGCGCGGCCTCCCCTGCCCCCTCCCGCCCGACGATACCCCAGCGGACCGCCACCAACATGGCCAAGAGCTCGCAGTCCAGGGCGTGGTTGTCCTTCTTGCCGGCGGGCAAAATCCACTGCGGTTTCCCCGTGCGGGAGTCTCGGACCCGCACCTCGGCGTTCATCTGCTCCACGTAGTCGGCCACAGTGTCGCGGGCGTAGCTGTGCACCTTCCTCACCCGCAGGCCCGAGAGCAGGTCCTTGCCGGCGAGGTTCGACCAGACAATCAGGCGGGCGCGGTTCGCCTGCCCGGGCACCACGTAGCTCTGCACGTCGGAATAGAAGCGCTTGCTCGTCTGGCCGTCCCGACCTTTGACAGTGAAGTCGTCCTGGCCCGAACCCTTGGCGCACTTCCACCCCCGCTTCGCCGTCTCCGCGTATACCACCTGCGCGTTGTCGCCGGCATCGACGACGACTAGGGCACGATGCACCCCGTGGACCTTGGTAAAGTTCTCCACATCGCCCCAAGTCTCCAGCCGCGCAAAGGCCCGCAGGCGACTATGCCCTGTCTTGCTCCAGCTGCGGACCACCCCAAAGAAGTGTCCCCGTTGACAGTCGATTCCCGCCGTGCGGAAAGGCACCGACCCCTGCGGCGCATCCTTCTTGTCGGCCAGCGTGGCCTTCGGGGTGATCATGGCCTCGGCCTCCCAGTCGTCGGCGAGGGCGTAGTCGCTGGCGGAGGCCGCCGCCACCATCGTGCCCCCGTCGTCGCTCCAGGGCAGGGCGAGATACTTCTGCTTGAAGATGCGGCGTGGCTCCTCGTCGCCGTAGGTGTCGCTGGCCTCCTTGGCCTTCAGCATGTCCACGCCCAACGACCCCCAGCTCGTCGAGGCCAGCGCATTGACGTGCAGCCCGACCCAGCCCCGCTTCTGGCTGACAGTCATCGGCACGAACTCCCCTTCGGCGTTGCACCTGATCCGCGTGTCGTTGGTGTCGGGCAGGCGGGCCGCGCACTTCGCGCACTCGTACGTCGTGCCGTCCTCGACCTTGCGGTGGTCCCAGCCGGCGTCCGTCTTCGCATCGTCTGGAAACCTCACCATATCCCAAACCCAGGGCTGGAGATGCCCGCAGGCCACGCACCTGAACTGCCATTCCCGCTGGTCCGTCGTGCCGTAAAGGTTCGCGAAGTCGTCGCCCACTAGCCCGGGCTGGCTTGCGTAAAGTTTCTTGCTCGTCCACTCGTATGCCTTGGTGCGGGCCATCGACTCCTGCAGGGCGCCCTTCTTCCACTGCCAGAGCTCGTCGCCGAAAACGTAGCGCGTCGAGATGCGCTGCAGGTCCTTCTCCGTGCCGGCCGAGTTGTTGTATACAATCGTGCCGTCCGCAAAGTCGATGGTGTCGCTCTTCGCGTTATCATTCGGCGAGAGGATGTCACGCACCGCCGGCACCACGTTGAAGATGGGCCGCAGGTAACGCAGGGTGAAGTCCTTCGCGTTGTCCTGGTTGTCCATGTAGATGACCATGTTTCCGCGATCGTTGGCCATCAGGTGCGTCGCCAGCAGGCGCATGGTCAGGGTCTTGCCGCATTGGATTGCCCAGGGCATGACCATCACCCGCGTCGCCGGCTCGCTGAAGATGCGGATGGCGTGCGCAATCCACGGCCACCGCTCAGGCCGATACCCGCCCTTGAAAGGCGAGTCCGGGATGTTGGTTACGTTCTTTGCCAGCCACCGCACCGGGTCGGCGTTGTCGGGCGGGCTCATTGCCTTGCGGCCGATGGCCAGCAGCTCGGCGCCGTTCACTGGCTCAGGTCCTCCCGCGTCTTCCGCACCCAAGCCGCCAAGACCTCCATGGCCTTCGGCGGGTCGTTGGGGTTGCACGACTCACCGATCTCCGCCGGCATCTTGTCCAAGCGGGCGATGACCTCGCCGACGATGCGCATCATGGCCTCCTGCGCTTCGCTCGCCTTGATGTAGTCGCGGGCCAGCAGGGCACGGCGCTCCTGCTCCTCCTCCAGCGCGATCAGGGTCTTGAGGGATTGGTTGTACGCCGTCTGGTACTTCCCCTGGTTGGGGTCGCCCATCTCCATCGCGGCTTCCCAAACCCCACGCGCTCGACCCACCAGCCCCCGGTGCTCCTCGATCGTGTCGGCCAGACTGCCGTCGTCGAGCTCGGCCACCTTGGGCTTGGGCGCTCCCCGCTTCTTCGCGGCCGTCCGCTCTTCGCGCCAAACCTTTGCCGCGTCTACGCTGTCACCGGGCATTCCCTCTTTGAGCAGGATGCTCACGCGCTGCGTGGTGAGACCCAAACCAGAGGCCAGTTCTTTGAGCTTAAGCGTCATTTTTTGCGGGGGGGTCGGTCAACCGACGAAAAACGCGGAAAACTCGCTCTTTTTTTCGACGGGGTGTCGGTGCCA
>JBFYWS010000396.1:0-7669 GCA_041310935.1 Desulfobacteraceae bacterium
TCCGAGCTCTACCACCTGCCCGGCTGCAAGTGGGTCCGGAAAATCAAGTCCGATAATCTCATAGCGTTCGCAACGGTTTCAGAAGCCGAGTCCCGGCGGTTTTTGCCCTGCCGGAATTGTGGTCCGGATCAGGCGGACCACGCCGACGATAACGCGGTCGTGCGGGAGCGCACCCGCATTTCCGGCTACCGGTGAAGAATCCCCAGCGAGGAGACTCTGGCATCATGACCGTGAACAACCCCTCAAAAAAAGTGATTCCTCTGCCGCGCCGCGACGGCCGCAGCGATGCGGACGAAACCTCTCGACAGCGCAAATCCCGCGCGCGGGTGATCGCCATCACCAGCGGCAAGGGCGGTGTGGGCAAGACCAATATCGTCGCCAATCTCGGGTTCGCCTTCAGCAACCTCGGGAAGAAAGTGCTCATTTTGGATGCCGATCTCGGTCTGGGCAACATGGACGTGCTGCTGGGGATCGCGCCGAAATTCAACATTTCACACGTCATTCGCGGGGAGAAGTCCATCGCCGATATCCTGGAGCCGGGGCCGGGGAAGATGCGCATCCTGCCGGCCTCTTCCGGCATCCAGGAACTCACCCAGCTGACCAATGACCAGAAGGTTCTGTTTCTCACCGAACTCGACCGGCTCCTCGACGACGTGGACATCCTGCTCATCGACACGGCGGCCGGCATTTCCACCAACGTCATGGACTTCAACGTGACGGCCCACGAGATCGTCGTCGTGGTGTCGCCGGAACCCACATCGATCACGGACGCCTATGCCCTTATGAAAGTGCTGTCCCTGAAATACGCGGAGAAAAACTGCAAGCTGCTGGTCAACATGGTGGCGAGCGCCCGGGAGGGAGAGGACGTCTACCGGCAGCTCGCCCTGGTCACCGACCGGTTTCTGGACATCCACATCGATTACCTCGGCAGCGTCCTCTACGACGACAAGGTCACGCGCGGCGTCAAGCGTCAGCGTCTGGTGAGCGATCTTTACCCCGATTCCAAGGCTAGCCGCTGCTTCGCGGAGCTGGCCCGGCGGATGGCCATGGCAGTGCCCTCCAGCCGGCCGAAAGGCAACACCAACTTTTTCTGGCACCATCTGGTTCGCACCGCCCCCATGTAAGCGGGGGACCACCGTCTTCGGGAGATCATGATGCGCATGCAACTGGCAGCTGCACGACCACGGCCTCCGGCCAAGAAACGACCCGCAACCAGCGAGAAGTTGATCCATGAATATTTACCCTATGTGAAGCGCATCGTCCAGCGCATCGCGAACCACCTGCCGGCGAGCGTCGACATGGAAGATCTGATGAACGTGGGGGTCATGGGCTTGATCCAGGCCGTCGACCGCTTCGACCCGAAGCGGGACAATAAATTCATGACCTACGCGATTTTTCGCATCAAGGGGGCCGTGCTGAGCGAGCTGCGCTCGCGGGATTTCCTGTCGCGATCGAGCCGGCGCAAGCTGCGTGAGCTCGAGCATACCTGCCAGAGGATGGAGCAGCGGTTGGGCCGGGATGTGGAAGACGACGAAGTGGCCGAGGAACTCGGCATCGACCTCGATGAACTGCACCGCACCAAACAGATGTCCAGCATCTCCTTCATCAGTTTCGAGGAACTCGGTCTCTCCTCCCGGGATGAGAAGGAAAAGATGGTGAACTTCCTGATCCACAACGAGGAGGATGCGCTGGCCCAGACCCGCCTGCGGGAGCTCAAAACCGCCTTGGCGCGGGCCATCGAACAGCTGCCCGAGAAGGAGCGTCTGGTGATGTCGCTGTATTACCTCGAAGAGCTGAACATGAAGGAAGCCGGCGAAGTATTGCACATCACGGAATCGCGGGTATCCCAAATTCACTCCCAGGCCATCATGCGACTGCGGAAAAAGCTGCGGAAGGAACAACTGCTGGACGACGACTGACGAACCCAGGGAGGGATACCGCGCGGGGGACAGGGGAGGGGCCGACGATGGAACCGGTGGTATTTCCGAGAAACGTCACGCCCGTGACTCGGACCGACCGTGTCAAGCGGGGGAAGCCGCGCGAAGACGGGAGAGGGGACTCCTTCGCCAAACACCTGCACCAAGGCACGAAGGAGCAAACGGAAGGGGACGCGGCCGCGGAAGAGGACCGCGAAAAGGCTGCGGACGAAGCGCTCGATGTGACGGTGCCGGCGGTGTCGAACGGTGCGTCCCGCGTTAGCTTCAGCGTAGACGAAGCCGTTAAAAAAGCGATCGACATTCGCGTGTAGCCGCACGCGCCATTCGTTTCCAAGGGAGGGCTCGGCATGGCAGGATGGGAAACATTGCGTTGGGATCACGTCAGTAACGCGGTTCAGATCGCGCTGTGCTGCTTGATTCTGGTGGTTCTGATTCACAACAAGCTCAAGACCAAACGCTTTTTGGCGGAAGGCGAGGGGAGCGATCGCGCCATTCCGTTCACTCAGGAAATCCAACTGCAGTCCATCCGGCAGCAGACCGAGCTGGCCCTGGAGGCTATCCTGAAGACCGTGAAGGCTGAACAGGTGCGCCTGCAGCAGGCGTTCGAGCGCACCGATACCCGTCTTCCGGGTGCCGGTACGGCCGCGGACGCCGCCAGCGCGGAACACCTCCCGTTCCGGCTCGGAGAGGATATACCCCTCGTTTCCGGCGGGTCGGGCGCGGGGCGTTACGAGGGCGTGCACGGGTTGGCCGACGAGGGCCTCAGTGCCAAGCAGATCGCCGAGCAACTTCGGTTGCCCAGCGGAGAGGTCGAACTGGCTCTTAAGCTGCAGCGGGCGGCATCGTGACCCGGGGTCGGCTACCGGCAATTGTTGCCTACCCGGCGGGTGAATAGGGAAAGTGTTTAGGCTGAAGGCTGAAGGTAGAGAGGGTTCAGGGTTCAGGAAAAAAGCAGTTGCCGGCGCCGGATCGCTGCCCGCCGGGTTCTTACATGCCGGAGGAGGTTGAGAATTATGGCGCCTGTCCTACTGGATTTCTTGAACCCTGAACCCCCGTACCTGGGTCGTTATGCACTTTAGCGTATTTCGTGCCTTTCGTCGTTGAAAGTGATTTCAAACACCTGAGCAGTTGCGATTCGGTTTGGTATGGCTCTTGCTTCGTTACGACTCTGGTTGAGAGGGTTCAGGCCTGCTGGTTCTCCTGAACCCTGAACCCTGAACCCTGAACCCTGAACCCTGAACCTTGAGACCTGAGTCGTTACGAAGGATCAACCTCTGACACGGGGTGCGAGGAACAACATCATATGAGCGGTGACATCTATTTGGCGGCTTCGGCTGCGCTGGCCTACGAGAAACGCCTGGAGGTGGTCGCCAACAACCTGGCCAACCTCAACACGGCCGGTTTCAAGCGCGACAACGTGTCGTTCCAGGCCTACATGCTCAACCATGCGGGCAGCCCCGCCGCAGTGAATCCGCCTTACCCGCAGGCCGCAAGCCCCGAGTCCTTTTGGGTCGAGTATAAAAGCCGGACCGACTTCTCGCCGGGTTTTCTCCGGCAAACCGGCAACCCCTTCGACCTGGCGCTCAACGGCAAGGGCTTTTTCAGCGTCCAGTCTCCGGATGGCGAACTATACACGCGCCGGGGCAACTTCAGCCTCAGTCCGGAGGGCATGCTCGTCACCGAGGAAGGCTGGCCGGTCATGGGCGACGGCGGCGAGATCCGGGTGGCGGGCGGAAGCTCCGGCCGCAGGACACTCGATGTCACCGTCGGCGAGGATGGCGCCCTGCAGGTGAACGGCAGCAAGGTCGGGCGGCTGCTGGTTTCGGATTTTCCAGCACCCGACAGCCTGACAAAGGTCAGCGGCTGCTATTTCAAGCCGGGCGAAGGTCAGGGGGCGCCGGAGCCCATTCAAGACTTCCGGGTGGCGCAGGGGTTTCTGGAGATGGCCAACGTCGAGGCGGTGCAGCTGATGACCGAGATGATCGAGGTCCATCGGGGATACGAATCCTATCAGCGGGTGATCCGGGCGATCGATGAGCTGAACAGCAAGAGCATCAACGAGGTCGGCAGAACCGTTTAGGGAATTCCACACGGGTGCCCCCCGGCTGCCGGCAAACCGGCCGGGACGGCGCACCGATTTAGGAGGAGATATGATTCGCAGCATGTGGTCGGCCGCATCCGGAATGCAGGCCCAGAGCGTGAACATCGACGTGATCGCCAACAACATTGCCAACGTCACCACCACCGGCTTCAAGCGCAGCCGGGCCGAGTTCCAGGATCTGCTCTACGAAACCATGCGGCCGCCCGGGGCGTCCTCGTCGGAAAACACCCAGGTGCCGACCGGCATCCAGATCGGCCACGGCACGCGGCCGGTGGCGGTCTCCAAGAACTTCGGTGAGGGCGAGCTGCAGATGACCAAAAACGAGCTTGATTTGGCCATCGAGGGTGACGGGTTCTTCCAGATCACCCAGCCCAACGGCGACACCGCCTACACCCGCGCCGGTGCCTTCAAGCTGGACAAAGAGGGCCGGGTCGTCAACCCGGACGGGTTCCTGCTCGAACCGGCCATCACGATTCCCACCGACGCCATTTCGGTTTCCGTAGGCATGGACGGGACCGTCGGCGTGCTGCAGGCGGGTGATAGCGCCCCGCGCGAAGTCGGCACGATCGAGCTTGCGCGCTTCGTCAACCCGGCCGGGTTGCAGAGCATCGGCAAGAATCTGTACCTGCCAACCGACGCCTCTGGCCAGGCGATCGCCGGTACGGCCGGCACGGCCAATTTCGGAACCATCGCGCAAGGGTTTCTGGAGATGTCCAACGTGAATGTGGTCGACGAAATGGTCAACATGATAACGGCCCAGAGAGCTTACGAGACCAACAGCAAGGTCGTGCAGACCTCGGACGACATGCTGCAGCTCGCCAACAACCTGAAGCGGTAGGGGAGGGTATGCGCATGGGACGGTGCAAGCAGACGCAGACGCCGAATGCGGCTGCAGCCGCGGTGGTCCTGGTGCTGGTGCTCCTCGCCGCGGCGACCGCTGCGGGCGGCGTGGGGCTCATCAGTGTGCGGGTCTACGACCAGGTGGAGATCGAGGCGGATCAGATCCAACTCGGCCGAATCGCCCGTATCGACGGGGACGACGCGCGGCTCGTGCGCGAGCTGGAGGCACTCGTCATCGGTCGATCGCCCCTGCCGGGGAAAAACCGATCGCTGGACAGCGCGGACATTCTCTTGCGTCTGAAACAGAGCGGCATTGAGCTTGCCATGATCGAGCTGCAGATCCCCCCGGAGGTCCAGGTCAGCCGCGGGGCGGTCGAGATCGGCCGCGAGCGCATCGAACAGATCGTGACGGCGTTCATCCAGCAGCAGTTCGCCGGCAAGGGCCAGACGGTGCGGATCAAGGAGATTCGGGGGGCCGAGCCCGTGCTGGTCCCCAAAGGCAGCCTGAGCCACCAGGTGGCAGTCCCCCGGAACACGGCGCTCTCGGGCAGCCTGCCCCTGACGGTAACGCTGAAGGTCAACGATGAGATTGAGAAGCGCGTGATGGTGACGGCCGTGGTGGAGGTGCTGGTCAATGCGGTCGTGACCACACGGCCCCTCGGCCGCTTCAAACCCATCGAAGAAAGCGACGTCGAGGTGCGGCCGGTGGACGTCTCCGGTCTGCCGGCGGACTACATTGCCGATTCCGAGGCGGTGCTCGGCAAGCGCACCCGGCGTCTGCTCGATGCCAATACGGTGTTGCGGCCGGATCTGGTGGAATCCCAGCCGATGGTGAAACGGGGCGACCGCGTGCGGATCATCGTCGAGTCTGCCGGCATGCGGATCACCGCCGTCGGCGAGGTGAAGCAGAAAGGCTGTCTAGGCGAGCGCATCCCGGTGGCGAACCTTGACACGAACAAGGTGATCCAGGCGCGGGTGGTGGACACGCAGACGGTCAAAATCGATTTCTGAGCCATCGATTACGAGTTCATTATTTATGGCGGTAGCAATTATCGCAGCCCTTGTCGAAGAAAGGACCCGAATGATGAAAACAACCCTGCGCGCGGCAGTAACCGCTGGTTTCACAACGTTCTGGGTGGCGGCGCTGATCGGCTGCGCCACCTATCCCGTGGCGAGTGTAACGGTGGCACCTCCTCCTCCTGCCCCGGAAACGGCCGGGCCGGTGACGGCTGTCCGGGCGGACTACCAGGAGAATTCGCTGTGGCAGGCCTCGAACGGGCTGAGCGGCCTGTTCCTGGACACCAAGGCCCGCAACCTCGGGGACATCGTCACCATCGAGATCGCCGAGTCCTCCAAGGCCACCAACAAGGCCAATACCGAGACCGGCCGCGACTCCAGTCTGAGCGCCGGCATCGATTCGCTCTTCGGCATCGAAAATTGGTGGCAGGACAAGGCGCTGCGCGCGCTGGGGACCAATATGCCGAAGGTGAACCCCTTCGGGGCGGCATCGGTCAGTGGCAACATGACGAGCGACTTCAAGGGGGACGGGACGACCTCGCGCAGCGGCGACCTCACGGCCTTCATCACCTGCCGCGTGACCGAGGTGCTGCCGAACGGAAACCTGCGAATCGTCGGCACGCGGGAGATCCTGGTGAACCATGAAAACCAGGTCATCGTCCTGTCCGGGGTCATCCGGCCGCGGGACATCAACGACCAGAACATCATCGCCTCGCGGTTCATCGCGGACGCCAAGATCGCCTACAGCGGATCCGGCATCATCGACGACCGCCAGCGGCCGGGCTGGTTGGCCAATATTCTGGACGTCGTCTGGCCATTTTAACCTTTAGTGGACGTGGTAACTGCGTATGCGATCCCCGACTTTCTTTCAGCGAGCGATATCGATGGCGGGCAGGCTTGCGATCGTCGCAACGGTGCTCCTGGCGGTGACGGCGGAGCTTCACGCCGCCCGCATCAAGGACATCGCCGGCTTTCGCGGCGTGCGTTCCAACCAGTTGGTCGGTTACGGTCTGGTGGTTGGTCTGGCCGGCAGCGGCGACAGCGACAGCACCATCTTCACAGTGCAGTCCATTTCCTCGATGCTCGAGAAAATGGGGGTCACCGTCAAGCCGGAGGACATCAAGGTCAAGAACGTCGCCGCCGTGATGGTGACCGCGGATTTGCCGCCTTTCGCCCGCATGGGCAGCCGTCTCGATGCCCTGGTGAACTCCATCGGCGACTCCAAGGCGCTTCAGGGAGGCACCCTGCTGATGACCCCTCTCAAAGGTGCCGACGGGCAGGTGTATGCCGTGGGCCAGGGGCCGGTCAGCACGGGTGGCTTCACGGTCGGGGCGAACTCCGGGGACAAGGTGCAGAAAAACTTCACCACGGTCGGCCGGATCGTGCAGGGAGCGGTCGTCGAGAAGGAGATCCCCTTCAACCTGAACCAGAAAGACACGCTCACTCTGGCGCTGCACCAGCCGGACTTCACGACCGCCACCCGCATGGCGGCGGCCATCAACGCCGGCTTGCTGGAAAACGCCGCCTTTCCCCAGGATTCGGGCACCGTGCAGATCGCCGTGCCGCCGAAGTATCTGGGCAACATCGCCCAGTTGATCGCCTCCGTCGAGGTTCTGAGCGTGACCCCGGACAACATATCGCGCGTGGTGATCAACGAGCGCACCGGCACGGTCATTATGGGCGAGAGCGTCCGGATCTCCACGGTGGCCATCGCTCACGGCAACCTGAGCGTCGAGATCAAAACGAGCTTCAATGTCTCCCAGCCGATGCCCTT
>JBFYWS010000404.1:0-3160 GCA_041310935.1 Desulfobacteraceae bacterium
CCTTCTTGTAAGCGTTGGCGTCAAACGTGTCTCCGTCCTCTTCGACCTCGGGAATCGGCCCGAAATCGGACAGGCTCTTGATCTCGACCGGAAACCCTTGCAGCAGCTCGCGGATTTCAGCAGTCTTGCCGGGGTTCCGTGTCGCCATCGCCAGAATCGGCAACTTTCCCATCGGTTCGCGTTCTCGCTTTCATCAGGAGTTGATCGCGCCGGTACGGACCGGCGTATGCCAGCCACTTTAAGGGCTTTGCGCCCATCATTCAAGGCTTTTCGAGATCACCCGCGCCCTGCATCTTTACAACATGCCCCGCCTGTGTATAATGACCGCCGTCGCAACCGTTCACCCCAGGCGGCTTATGCTGAAAGAACTTTCGATCCGCAACTTCGCCATCATCGACGACCTCCACATCCGCTTCGACGCGGGGCTGACGATCCTCTCCGGCGAAACCGGCGCCGGCAAATCCATCATCATCAACGCCGTCAATTTGATCCTGGGCAGCCGCGCGTCCACGGACATGATCCGAACGGGCGCCGAATCGGCGGAGCTCGAGGCGCTCTTCGACGTCGCCCCGCAATCCCGGACCGCGCAGACGGCGGCCGACATGGGCTACGACATGACGGAGGGGCTCCTGGTGCGGCGCGTCATCTCGCGTGCGGAGGGCAACCGCAGCTACATCAACGGCCGCCTCGCAACCCTTCAGGTGCTCTCCGCCATCACCGAAAACATGGCCAGCATCTCCGGCCAGCACGCCCACCAGGGGCTGCTCAAGGAAGACCAGCACCTGCTCATGCTGGACCAGTTCGCGGGGCTGATGACCCAGCGCGCGGCCGTCTCCGCCCTGGTCCGCGAGATCATCCCTGATCTGAAGCACCTCCGGGAACTCCAGGCTCGGCAGGCTCGGCAGGCCGAGCTCACGGAGCTGCTTCAGTTCCAGCAGAAAGAGATCGCGGCCGCGGGCATCGCGCCGGGGGAAGACCGCGAGCTCGAGCAGGAGCGGACGCGCCTGAAGAACGCCGGCGCCCTGGTCGAAGCCGTTCAGGGCGGGGTCGACACCCTCTACAGTGCGTCCGGCTCGGTAGCGGAGCGCTTGACCGAGGTGCGCCGGAACCTCGAGCGCATGGGGCGGATCGACCCGCAGGTGGGGGCCAAAGCCGAGGCCTGTGCCGAAATCGTCTACCGGGTCGAGGATCTTGTGGAGGAGCTGCGCGCCTACCTGAAGTCGGTCGAATTCAACGACCGGCGCCAGGAGGAGGTCGAGGAGCGGCTGGACGCACTGAACCGGCTCAAGCGCAAATACGGCGGATCGCTCGAGGCCGTGCTGGAGAAGCTCGCCAGCTCAACGGCCGAGCTGTCCGCCATCGAAAACATCAGCACCGGGATCGCGGCGGTGGAAGACCGGCTGCGCGAGCGGCACGCTGCGACCGCCCGGCAGGCGGCAGCGCTTTCGAAGAAACGTGAGGCGGCGGCGAAGCGATTCGCCGCGCGCGTGGCGGCCGAGCTGTCCACGTTGAAAATGGCCGACACGGAGTTCGCCGTGGCCCTGAGCGCCACCCCGGCAGACCCGGACACCGACCCGCACCTTGTCGTCGGCACGCACGCGGTCTCCGAGAGCGGAATCGACCGGGCCGTCTTCACGATCGCGCCGAATGTCGGCGAAACGCTCAAGCCCCTGGTCGCCATCGCCTCGGGCGGGGAGCTGTCCCGCGTGGTGCTGGCGCTGAAGTCGATCCTCGCCGCCAGCGAGTCCGTGGCCACCATCGTTTTCGACGAGGTCGACGCAGGCATCGGCGGGGCCGTCGCCGAGGTGGTCGGCCGCAAGCTGGCGGCCCTTGCCCGACATCATCAGGTCATCTGCATCACCCACCTGCCCCAGATCGCCAAGTTCGGCGACCAGCATTTCAAGATCTCCAAGCACGTGGCCTCCGGCCGCACCCGGACCGCCATCACGCTGCTTTCCGCCGACGATCGCACCCGCGAGATCGCGCGGATGCTCGGCGGCGAAAAGATCACTCGCGTAACGCTTGAGCACGCCCGGGAGCTGCTTAAAAAATGATCCCCCGCCACGCCGAAGCGTGAACAGGGGATCGATGGGGCCTATCAACAGTTCACTTTGCAGCGTGTTGAAAAACAAGCATCAGGCCGTCAGCCAAGGCGCGCGGCGTTTTGGAAAGCGCAGTCCGCCTGAGGCGGATGAGCATTTACAAAAGCCGCACATCGCCGGATCACGGCGCGAGGCGCAGTTTTTCAGGCGAGTTTCTCCACATTGGCCGCCGCCGGGCCCTTGGCACCCTGCTGGACTTCAAAACGCACGCGATCGCCCTCCCCCAGCGACTTGAAACCCTCGCCCTTGATGGCAGAGAAGTGGACGAAAACGTCCTGTCCGTCTTCTTTTTTGATGAACCCGAATCCTTTTTTCTCGTTGAACCACTTGACGACTCCTTCCGGCATACGCTCCTCCTCCCGATGGTTGAATTGACTCTCCACGCGATCCTCAAATAAAAAAAGCAGAACCATTTCTGGCCCTGCTTCAGAAGCCTCAACACGAATGAATCGGGAGTATGGCAAACCGATGGATCTCACAAAACAACTTCATCACGAGTACCAATATCCACCAACCTCAACGTGATGTGACTATCCCGAAAATTGAACGGGTTGTCAATAAAAAAACCGGCCGAATCCCGCTAAAAATAGTGGATTTCGACCCGGCCCCATATGTTGTGCTTCGATTCATCGGCCATCCATATAGAAGGGTCCTGCACCGGGCCGTCTTCACCCCGCGCACCGGGCCGGAACGGGCAAAACCGCGCACGGCTTTTCGCCTTTTCGGCGTTGCCATGTTAAACTACTTTCGTGGCTGACCATCGCATGACCGGATTCCGGGTCGCCGGAATCGCTGCCGCCCTTGTCTTCGCCGTTTTGCTCGGCATCCGGCTGGAGGTCTGGGAGAGTTTTGCTGCGCGGCCGAGCCCCCTGCCGACCGCTGCGGGTGACCAAGCCCGGCCCCGGGAGTCCTGGATGAACATTTTCCAGAACAACCGCAAGATCGGCTTCAGCCACAGCCGCCTGCAGCCCACGGACACTGGCTACGCGCTGGAGGAAAAGGTGGTGATGCGGATCAACACCATGGGCATGATCCAGGACCTGCACCTGCAGACCCGC
>JBFYWS010000413.1:0-6396 GCA_041310935.1 Desulfobacteraceae bacterium
TGGATGGTGGCGGTGGTCTGCATGCCGGTGCTTGGAATTGTGCTTTGCCTGATGGGTCTCTTTTCCCGAAGGGTTGAGCAATTGCTTGCGGAGCAAGGGCGCGCTGAAATTTTTCATGTGAAAAAGGCCGAGGCAGGCTTCGAGGTTTGGTTCGGCCTCGGAGAGCGCAACGGCGTTGAATTGGGTGTGCAGGTGGATATCTGCACGGAGAGCGGTCAGCCGATTTGCGACGCCGTGGTGCAGCACGTGGAGTCCGAGAACGGCATGGCGCTGGCGGACGCGCGGGCCGAGCGCTTGCCGCAGGGTGCCGTGGTCGCGCTGCGGGGAAGCCGCGTGGAACAGAAACAGGAGTAACCCATGGAAAACCTGATCGTGGTGGTGCTTGTGGTGGGGTCGATCGTCATTGGAGTGGTGATCGGGGCCCGTATCAAAAACAGGCGCAAGGAATGAGTTCTTTCACCCGGAGTTTCTTCCACCGCAGCCGACCGGGGTTTAGTCCCTCACGTAGTAGCCGTATTCCCGTGCATTGACATTGTGGCGTTTTTCCCATGCGATGGTTGAGGAAGGGGTGGGGCCGTAGTCGTGGCCCGGCCAGATCACGGTGTCATCGGGCAGCTGCATCAGGCGGCGAATGGAGGCTCCCAGGGTCGGGCGGTGGCCTCCGGCAAGGTCGGTGCGGCCGCTGTCGCCGACAAACAGGGTGTCGCCGGTAAAGAGCTGCCCCTCGGCGTAAAGGCAGATTCCGCCCGGGGTGTGGCCGGGGGTGTGGATCACCTTGAACCTGATCGCGCCCACCTGCAGGTCCTGGTCGCCGGTCAGGCGGACGTCCGTCTCGGGGACCGCGTCCGCATCCAGGGCATGCATGACGATGCGGGCGCCGGTCAGGGCTTTGAGCCTGGCGCTGCCGGCGGTGTGGTCCCCGTGACCGTGGGTGTTGACGATGGCCTCGATGAGAAGCCCTTCTTTTTCCGCCGCCGCCATGATCCGTTCGACATCCGCACCGGGGTCGATTATCATGGCCTTGCGGGTCTTCTCGCAACCGACCAGGTAGCAGAAGTTGTCCATGTGACCTACCTCGAGTTGCCGGATGATCATCAGATTTTCTCCTTGTTAACAGCTTTTAATAGGATAACGTACGGCGTGGCGCTGAAAGAGTCAACGACCTGCCATTTAAAGGGAGTCAAAACGTAAATGGGCCTGCTCCGTCTTCTGTTGAACGACCCGTTAACCTTCATACTGCTATCCATTCCACTCCTGTATTCCATCATCATCCACGAACTGGCCCACGGCTGGGTAGCGTATAAGATGGGGGACCCGACCGCAAAGCTCCTCGGCCGGCTCAGCCTCAATCCGCTCAAACACCTCGACCCGATCGGCACCCTGATGCTCTTTGTGGTCGGATTCGGCTGGGCGAAGCCGGTGCCGGTCAATTTCAGCAATCTGCGCGGATCGCGCAAGGGGATTGTGTTCGTTTCGGCCGCCGGTATCGCAGCCAACACGCTGCTCGCCTTCACGGCGGTGCTCCTGAGCCGTCTTTTATCACCGTCGCCAACGGGGGTCCTGGCACCGCTCTTCTATTACATGGCGCAGGTCAACATCATGCTGGCAGCCTTCAACCTGATCCCGATCCCGCCGCTCGACGGCTCCAAAATCCTGCTGGCGTTTACATCCGGAGCCTTCCAGCGATTCCTGATCGGCCTTGAGCGGTATGGGTTTTTCATCATCATCGGCCTCCTTTATCTCGGGGTTCTCGATCCCATCATCGACTTTTTCCGCTGGATGCTTTTGATGCTGATCCGGCTCTTTTTGCCATGACGCCGAAAAATCCCGTTTGACCATGCCGGCCGCTTGATGTTTAGAACCTATCTCAATAATGCACCTGACGGCCCCATGCGCATCAATTCCGGAGTGGACGATCGCCCAATCGATCCGGATGTTGCGCTTCTCGCAAGAGTTTCAGCCCTGGGCGGTTGACGTTTCCCCGATTCATGCTGATTGTTGCAGCGAATCTATCGATATCGCGCATTAGCGTTTTACGGTTTCCGGATTCCCTATGGCACCCACGATCCTCGTCAACTGCCACGCCATCAGCAAATCTTACACGATCCATCCGCTTTTCAGTTCCATCAGCCTGAGCTTCTCAGAGGGCGAGCGCATGGGGTTGATCGGACCCAACGGCTCCGGCAAGTCCACGCTGCTCAAGATACTCGCCGGGCTGGAGAGCCAGGACTCCGGGATGGTGACCCCGCGACGCGACGCCCGACTGGTCTACCTGCCCCAGGCGGACCACTTCGATCCGGACAAGACCGTGGAGCAGACGCTGATCGCGTCCCTTTCCGGTGCGGCAGGCGATGCGGAAGGCCTTCAGCGCATCCGGGAGACGGCCTCGCAGATGGAGTTTAGCCGCACGGACCAGCTCGTGGGCACGCTCTCGGGCGGGTGGCGCAAACGGTTGGCCATTGCCCGGGCCTTGATCCAGCAGCCGGATCTGCTGCTTTTGGATGAACCCACCAACCACCTGGATCTGGACGGCATCCTGTGGCTGGAGCGGTTGCTGAAAACGCCTGCGTTTGCCTTTGTCCTGGTGAGCCACGACCGCTACTTCCTGGAAAACGTGACCAACCGAATCGTGGAGCTGAATCGGCTCTACCCCGAAGGGTATCTGCGGGTGGAGGGCAACTACTCCACGTTTATCGAGAGGCGGGAGGCGTTCACCCGGGCCCAGGACCAGCAACAGGAGATCTTATCCAACAAGGTCCGCCGGGAGATTGAATGGCTGCGCCGCGGGCCCAAGGCTCGAAGCACCAAGGCCAAGTATCGCATCGACAGTGCGCACGAGCTCCAGGATGAGTTGAGTGCGGTCAGGGCCCGCAACGCCCAGAACCGGGTGGCCGAGATCGAGTTCGACGCCACGGGGCGGAAGACCAAGAAACTGCTGCAGGCCAAGCGGATCACGTTGGAGCGCGGCGGAAGGCGGCTCTTCGCGAACCTGGACGTGACCCTTTCCCCCGGGTCCTGCCTGGGCATCATGGGCCGGAATGGATCAGGCAAAAGCAGCCTCGTGCACCTGCTCCACGGCGACCTCGCCCCTGACTCCGGCGACATCGAACGGGCCTACGGGGCCAAGATCGTGCTCTTCGATCAGAAGCGGGAGCAGCTCGATCAAAACCAGACCTTGAAAGAGGCCTTGTGCCCGTCTGCGGACATGGTCATGTTCCGGGGGCGGCCGCTGCACGTCGTCTCCTGGGCCAAGCGGTTTCTATTTGCACCCGGGCAGCTGACGCTGCCGGTCTCCCGGCTTTCCGGCGGCGAAAAGGCCCGACTGCTCATCGCCCGCCTCATGCTGAGGAGTGCGGACATCCTGCTCTTGGATGAGCCCACCAACGACATCGACATACCCACCCTGGAAGTGCTCGAGGAGAGCCTGCGGGAATTCCCGGGGGCCATCGTGCTCATCACCCACGACCGGCTGCTGCTGGGCAACTTGAGCGACCGGCTCCTGTTTCTGGACGGACAGGGGCGGGCGGACTATTTTGCGGACTACGATCAGTGGCTTTCGGCCGAAACCATGGCAGCCGCGCCGGCGGCCTCCGGGAAAAAATCAACCAAGCCGCGCAAAGACAAAGCCCGGAAGCTGCCCTACAAGGAGCAGAGTGAGTTGAACCGGATGGAGCAGACCATCGAGAAGGCCGAGGCCGAGGCGGCGGCCATCCGGGAGCAACTCGAGGATCCGGCGATCATGAGCGACGCCGAGCGGTTGGGAAAACTGTATGCGCAGCTCACGGAGGCGGAGGGCAACGTGCGGCGGATATACCAGCGCTGGGGGGAACTGGAGGCCCTGCACGAGCAGTTGTCCAAGGAGGATGAAACCCCGCCCGCGTGAATGTGAATGGCGTCGACTGCCCTAAACCACACCCGCAACCCGTGAGCCTCGCGGCGGCCGTTGGGGGAGGTGGCCCTGTTGCCGGCGGCTGCAATGCCTTGTGCTCGATGTCCTTTCTGACGTATAGTGGCATATCAATATCCGTTATGGAAAATAAAAACGCAGGGGGTGACATATTGGCTAGATCGAAATTCCAATCTGAAAAACGCCAGAAAGAAGTGGCAAAGAAAAAAAAGCAAGAAGAGAAAAGGCAACGCAAACTGGAAAAAAACACAGTCAGTCCCGGCGATAACCCCGACGCGCCCCAGGATGCGGTAGAGATCTCACCCGCAGAGGGGAGCGACCCTGGACCGGATCGCACGATTTGAACCGCGGAAGCGAGCGCATTCCCCGCCGCTTGCGGCGGGGAATGCGAGTGAATCATAAAAAAGACCGTATTGCTTACGGTCGAAGATTCCCTGCAACTTGCTGCAGGGATCTTCAATTGAGCACTAGGATCCCAGGATCGTGTCGACCGCCTGCCGCAGTTTGTCCACGACTTGGTCGATCTGCTCTTCGGTGATGACAAACGGCGGGGCCACGATAAGGCCGTCGCCGTCCGTGCCGGCCATGCCGACGGATTTGTAGAGAATGACCCCCTGCTCGAAGAGCGCCCGATACAACCGTTCCGTGATTTTTTCCGAGCGCGGGAACGGCGCAAGGGTCTGCCGGTCTTTGACGAACTCAACCCCCCACATCATGCCCAGGCCGCGGATGTCGGCGACGTGAGGCGATCCGCCCACGTTTTCTTTCAGCCTGCGGCCGATCTGCTCGCCCACGCGGGCAGCGCGCTCCACGAGGCCGTCGCGCTCCAGAATGCGCACGGCGGCCAGCCCGGCGGCGCAGGCAACGGAATTATGGCTGAAGGTACCCCCGTGCACGAAGCTGCCGCCGTTTTCGGCGACCGTCTCCATGTGGGCGGTGGAGGTCGCCACGGCTGAAAGCGCGATGGTACCGCCCGAAAGCCCCTTGCCCAGGACCATGATGTCCGGCACCACCTGGTAATGCTCGGCGGCAAACCATTTTCCGGTGCGGCCCATGCCGCACATCACCTCGTCCAGGATGAGCAGGACCTGGTGCCGATCGCAGATTTCGCGCACCAGCGGCCAGTACCCGGCAGGCGGTGGGCAGACGGCGATGCTCGCGCCGCCGACGGTTTCGGCGATGAAGGCCGAAACCACGCCCGGCCCGATGTTGTGAATCGTCTCGTCCAGCGCCAGGGCGCAGCGCAGGCGGCAGCCGGGGTAGGTGAGGCCGTAGGAACAGCGCAGGCAGTAGGGCGGCGGAATGTGCACCGCATCGCGGATCATGGGGTAGAAGGGCACTCGGAAGGAGGTGCGGCCGGCGGCGGCGAGAGCCCCCAGGGTCAGGCCGTGGTAAGATTTCCAGCGCGAGATCAGCACCTGCCGGTCGGCGCCGCCCCGTGCCAGCTGGATCTGGCGCGCCAGTTTGACGGCGGTCTCGACCGCTTCGGAGCCGGAGGAGATGAAATAGAACCGGTTCAGCCCGGCCGGTGTGCGGGCGGAAAGGGCCGTTGCGAGCTCCTCGAGCGCAGACGAGGTGAACATGGTGCCGTGCACGTAGGAGAGGTTGCGCAGTTGCTCGAAGACCGCCTGTGCGATCTCCTCGCGGCCGTGGCCGACGTTGACGACCACGGCCCCGCCGCTGGCGTCCAGGTATCGCTTGCCGTCGCTGGTTTCAATCCACACGCCCTTGGAGCTTATGGCCAGGGGGAGCACTTTGTCCAACTGCCGGGGAAATACCGCACCTGGGAGTTTAGCCATTTTCGGTCACCATCCTTTCTTCGCCTCACTGTTTCCACAACGCCGCACGCCTTGGCTGACGGCCTGATGCTTGTTTTTCGACGCTCTGTTATACAGACGAACTGCGCCGGCTGTAAAGTGCAAACCGGCCGGCGGGCGCATTGCCGCGCGAGAGGATCATGTGGCGCGAGGAGAGCTGCGTTTGACTCTTGCGGAATCTGTGAATACGTTCGCCGATACAATGGGGTTTGGGAGGGCGTAGGGTGCCGTCGTGCTTGTGGTAAACGGGCTTATGGGGAGAAACGGGTTCCCCGCTGAAAGTGAGGAGGGTCACGATGAATTCGTCCGGGTTTGGCGTTCCGGTGGAGAATCGCTACTTCGAAGATTATGTGCCTAACTCCGTTCATGAGTTCGGCGTGATCCCGATCGAGGCCGAAGCGATCATCTCTTTCGGGCGGCAGTTCGATCCACAGGTTTTCCATACGGATCCGAGTGCCGCGAAATCGACCATATACGGCGGCCTCATCGCTTCCGGGTGGCACACCGCGAGCCTGATGATGCGAGAGTTTGTGGGCCATTACCTGTCCAAGGTGGCCAGTCTCGGATCCCCGGGCGTAGATGAGCTGCGCTGGAACCTGCCGGTGCGGCCTGGCGATCGGCTGACGCTGCGGGTGACCGTTACGCAGGCGGACCGCTCGCGTTCGAAACCGG
>JBFYWS010000427.1:0-6402 GCA_041310935.1 Desulfobacteraceae bacterium
TGCGCTGCACCGGCCGAGGGGGCCGTCCTGAAGCGCGGTGGAATGTAGTTGACCTTGCATCACTCACGCCTGCGGCTCTTCGCCGGCGGGCTCCGCGACCAGACCGGCCCGCTTGAACGCCCGAAAGGTGCGGTTGCGCATTTCGTTCGCCTTGAGCTCGAACACCTGCTCCCGGCAGCCCAGATAAATTTCGAACGCCGCGAGGCAGACCCGGTCGATACGCGCCTCGAACTCGAAAAACTGCCGGGCCATTCCGGCGTCCTGGAGTTCCCTGTCAAACATGTCGCGCAGGATCTGCTTCAGCGCGAAGATGAACGCGGTGGCCTGGGCGGGGGATAGGCTCTGAACGGCCCGGATCCGCATGATGGGGTCCAGGCTGGCAGCGATCGCCGTTCCGTGCATGTCCCCCAGCATCTGGTCCAGCAGGGTCTCGACCCCCTTGCGGGTGCTCTCTCCCACGGGGTTGGCAAATTGATCTTTCTGGCTCTTGAGGAAGGCGGCCGTGTCGGGGGCGTAGGCGAAAACGGTGGAATCAAACCATTTGGCAATGATTGCGGAGCGCTTCTTATGAATGAGACTGAGCAAGGCCTCTGCCATAGGGCTGACGCTATCCTGTTCCTCGCAATCAAAGTGAAATTATCGGTAAAAAAACAGCGGGAAATTTTTATTAAACGAGTTGCCGGTCCGTGTCAAGCACAAATAGAGCTGCAATGACCGTTATCGGCTGAAGCCGATTGACTGGCAGGCGAATCTATATAAAATGGTGCTTGAAGATACGCGAAGTTATCTGCAAACCGCGGGAGTCCAGAAAGGCGGCCTCGTGCAAATCGACGAATCCGGCTCTCAAGAACCTATCCGCCCGGAGCGCCACGTGGTCCTCGTGGCGCCCGAAATCCACTGGAACACCGGGAACATCGGCCGCACCTGCCTGGCCGCGGACGCTCGCCTGCACCTGATTCGACCGCTGGGATTTTCGATTGAAAGCCGCGAGGTGAAGCGGGCCGGGTTAGACTACTGGGATCAGGTGAACGTCAGCATGTGGGAAAGCTTCGAGGAACTCCTGGAGGGGTTGAGACCGGAAGCGGGCGAGGTCGCTGTTTTTTCCAAGGCCGGCACCAGGCCGTTCTGGGGCATGCCCGCACCGCCGCGGATGTTCCTGATCTTCGGCTCGGAAACCCACGGGCTGCCCGAGCGCATCCTCGCGCGCTACGCCGAATTCACCTTCTATATCCCCATAACGGCCCGGACGCGCTCGCTCAACCTGTCCACGGCAGCCGGCATTGCGCTCTATGAGAGCCTGCGGCAGTCACCGCCCTTTCACGCTTGGCGATGACTTCGTAAGAAGCCCATTTGGGAGAGACTTGCCGGCCGAGATCGTTGCGACAGGAGGTTGCTCCCGCCGCACCAGGGGCAGATTCGCTATCGGTAGAGGACCTCTCGCGTGCGTGAGGCGATCGATTCGAGAACTCCGAAAAGCGATGGCCGGAAAGATGCGGGTTTTTCGTTCCCGTCTACCGGGTGCACCCGGTAGACGTGCCGGGCCATGAGAACCGCGCTGTCGTAAACCGGGCGGCTCCAGTATTTCACGACGCGCTCGGCAAGCTTTAGGATGCCTTCGGCGGCCGTGCTCTCCGGGAAATGGGAAAGGAAGGGCACCCGGCCGCGGGAGGCCGCCCGCACGTTCGGGTCCGGGAAAACGAATACAAAAAAGTCCGGCTCGATTCCGAGGGTCTCGCGCAGGGTTCTCTCGATCGCCTCCGCCAGCCGTGCATCCTCCGTGCGGGTGCCCATGTTGAACACGATCCGGGGGCGGCAGGCGGCCAGCGTCGCGGCGACGACCTCCGCGGCTTGCCGGGATTCCTCGGCGATGCGGCCTTGTATGAAACCGACAGAAGGCGGTTGGTCGGCCATGGGCAGCTGCACGAGCTCTTTGAGCAACGGCCGCAGACCGCGGAAGCCGTTCGCCGACAGACGGTGTTCGATCTTCCGGTACAGATGGTTTTTCAGGAATACGAGCATGCCCGTTATGGCCGGCCTTTCGGGCGTGGTCACCAGGAGCCCCAGCTCGGCCGCATCATAGCAATCCAGCGTCGTGCAAGAGGAGCCGGCGCCGATATCCAAAACCAGGTATTCGGCCGGTAGGGCCCGCAGATGCCTCAGCAATTTTGCTTTCTGGGCGGGCGGCAGGTTCGCCGTCAGCGGTGTCGTGCCGTCCCCCGGCAGGAAGTGCAGGTTGGAAACGGCGGTGGGAACCAGCAGACTCTTCAAATCCGAGGCGTGGCCGCTGAAAAAATCACCGATCCCGGGGTTGCGGTTGGGAAGCCCCAGGAAATGATAGAGGTTGGATCCTCCGAAATCGAGATCGGCGGCGATGGTGCGATGCCCCATTCGCGCAAGGGCCATGGCCAGGTTGGCGGCAATAAAGGACTTTCCGACACCGCCCTTGCCTGAGGCGACCGGAATGACAACGGGTTTGATATCACTGGACATTTTCGACCGCCAAGCGTTTGGGTGAATCGGGTTCATTGACATCCGGAGGACTGTGGTTATTTTTCATGCAAAATTCAGACCAGCTTAGAACAATTCACGGAGAGGATGAATGCGACTAGATCGATTTACGATTAAATCTCAAGAAGTTGTACAAAAGGCACAAGCACTGGCGGCCGAACGCGGAAACCAGCAAATCGAGCCGGAGCATCTTCTGGCCGTCATGCTGGGAGACAGGGAAGGCATCGCGGTATCGATGCTGCGCCAACTGGGCGCCTCACCCGAGAGGATCGCCGCGGAAACGCTCCGCGCCATCGAGCGCCTCCCCAGGGTCGGCGGAGCCGGCATGGGGGAGCCTTATCTCTCGAACCGCGGCAAAGCTCTGCTGGAGACCGCTTTTACCGAAGCCGGCCAGATGAAGGACGAGTACGTCAGCATCGAGCACATCCTTCTGGCCCTCCTCAACGAGAAGGGCGGGGAGGCCGGCAAGATTTTGGCACAGGCGGGCGTCACGCGGGACGCATTTTTCAAAGTATTGAAGGAGGTCCGAGGCACCCAGCGCATCACCGACCCCAACCCGGAAGAAAAATACCAGGCCCTGCAGAAATTCAGCCGCGACCTCACCGATCTGGCCCGGCTGGGCAAGCTCGACCCGGTCATCGGCCGGGACGAAGAGGTTCGGCGGGTCGTGCAGGTGCTCTCGCGCCGCACCAAGAACAACCCGGTCCTGATCGGCGAGCCCGGGGTGGGCAAGACCGCCATCGTGGAGGGTCTGGCCCAGCGGATCGTGGCAGGCGACGTGTCCGAGACCCTGAAGAACCGCCGCCTGGTGGCGCTCGACATGGGGGCCCTTATCGCCGGCGCAAAGTATCGCGGGGAGTTCGAAGACCGGCTCAAAGCGGTTATCAAGGAGGTGGAAAGCGCCGAAGGCCAAATCATTCTCTTCATCGACGAGCTGCACACCGTGGTGGGCGCCGGTGCGGCCGAGGGGGCGATGGACGCCTCCAACATGCTCAAACCGGCGCTCGCCCGCGGCACCCTGCGCTGTGTCGGCGCCACCACGCTCAACGAGTACCGCAAGCACATCGAGAAGGACGCCGCACTGGAGCGGCGCTTTCAGCCGGTGCTGGTGCGCGAGCCGACCGTGGAGGACACCATCTCCATCCTGCGGGGGTTGAAGGAAAAATACGAGGTGCACCACGGCGTGCGTATCAAGGACTCGGCCATCGTGGCGGCGGCGACCCTTTCCCAGCGCTACATCGCCGACCGGTTCCTGCCGGACAAGGCCATTGACCTGATCGACGAGTGCGCCTCAAAACTGCGGATCGAGATCGACAGCATGCCGGTCGAGATCGACGAGGTCCAGCGTCGGATCACCCAGACCGAGATCGAGCGGCAGGCGCTGAAAAAAGAGTCCGACCCGGCCTCCCGCGAACGCCTGGCGAAACTGGAGGAGGAGCTTTCAGGGATGAGCGCGGAGCTTGCCCGGATGAAGCAGCATTGGAACAGCGAAAAGGGGCTCATCCAGGTGATCCGAACCATCAAGGGCGAGCAGGAGCAGCTCAACAACGAGGCCCAGCTGGCCGAACGCGAGGGCAACCTGGCGAAGGTCGCCGAGATCCGCTACGGCCGAATGATCGAACTCAGAAAGCGGCTGGAGGAGGCCAATCAGAAGCTCGAAACCCTTCAGAAGGGCAGCAAAATGCTCAAGGAGGAGGTCGACGACGAGGACGTGGCCGAGGTCGTCTCCCGCTGGACCGGCATCCCGGTGAGCCGGATGCTCGAGGGCGAACGCGACAAGCTCGTACGCATGGAGGAGCGCCTGGGGGGCCGGGTCATCGGCCAGGAGAAGGCCGTCACCGCCGTGGCGGATGCCGTGCGCCGGGCCCGCTCGGGCCTGCAGGACCCCAACCGGCCCATCGGCTCGTTCATTTTCATGGGCCCCACCGGGGTCGGCAAGACCGAACTGGCCAAGGCACTGGCCGAGTTTCTCTTCGACAGCGAACAGGCCATGATCCGGGTGGACATGTCCGAGTTCATGGAAAAGCACTCGGTCGCCCGCCTGATCGGGGCCCCCCCGGGCTACGTGGGCTACGAGGAGGGCGGCTATCTCACCGAGGCGGTAAGGCGTCGGCCCTATTCGGTCGTGCTGTTCGACGAGATCGAAAAGGCCCACCCGGAGGTCTTCAACGTGCTGCTGCAGATCCTGGACGACGGCCGCATGACCGACGGACAGGGCCGCACGGTGGACTTCAAGAACAGCCTCATCATCATGACCTCCAACGTGGGCAGCCAATGGATCCTTGAACTGGGAGCGCGCGACCGTTCCGAGATGGAGCGCCGGGTGATGGAGACCCTGCGGTCCACCTTCAAACCCGAGTTTCTGAACCGCATCGACGAAGTCGTCATCTTCCAGAACCTGACACCGGAGCAGATCGGCCGGATCGTGGAGATCCAGCTTAACCGCCTGAGAAAACGGCTGGCCGAGCGCAAGATCGAGCTTACGCTGACAGAGGCGGCCAATCACCTGCTCGGCCGCATGGGCTATGACCCCCTCTACGGGGCCCGGCCGCTCAAGCGGGCGATCCAGCAGCTCATCGAAAACCCCCTGGCCCTGGAGATCCTTAAAGGCAATTTCCCCGCAGGCTCACAGGTGCGGGCCGAGGCCGCCGGCGACCGGATGACCTTCACCCGGGAGTAGACGCACTCATGTGGATGGCAAGACCCGGCCGGTCTTTATTAGATTATGCGGGGGTTCAGTTTTTGCGTTTAAAATTGCAACGACTCAGGCATCTGGGTTCAGGGTTCAGGCAATTAACGAGGAGAGGCGCCACAGTTCTCGCCCTCCCCTCGCATGGACGATTGGCGCCGGCGGCGAGCAGGCCCCGGCAACTGTTTTTTTCCAGAACCCTGAAGCCCGAACCCCGAACACTCACCACCTGCGTCGTTACCCAAAACCCTTGTAATCCATGGCATCCGCAAGTATGATCGGCCCATCCGATCCTGAGGGACCCGTCGGTTATGAGAGTTATCACGGCTGAAAAAATCAGCGAGTTTTTCAGGCAGTTTTCAAGCGCCGACCGGGTGCTGGTCGTTATATCGGCGGACCCGGATGCCATCGCCAGCGCCATGGCGGTGGGCCGCCTGCTGTGGCGCAAAGTCGACAGCGTGACGATCGCCTGTGTCAACGCGGTCGACCGGCCCGACAACCTGGCCATGATCCGGCTGCTGAAGGTCGCACTCATCCCCTTCGCGCAGCTTCAGCTCAACACCTTCACGAAGACGGTCATCGTCGACTCCCAGCCGTCGCACCACGAACTCATGGCCCGCTCAAGCCCGCAGGTCGTGATCGATCACCATCCGGACACCGGATGCCGGGCGCTGTTCACCGACGTCCGCCCGACCTACGGCGCGACCGCCACGATCCTGACCGAATATCTGCGCGCAGCGCGTATCATTCCCTCCCGAAATTTGGCAACCGCCCTTTACCACGCCATCAAGACCGACACCGATGATTTCAAACGCCAGACCCTGATCGAGGACGTGCGCGCTTTTCAATATCTGTTCCGGCGGGCCAACATCCCCCTGGCGCGCCGCATCGGTCAGGCCGAGCTGCGGCTCGAATATCTGAAGTACTTCAAGACCGCCCTGCTGCACATGCGTCTGCGCAAGGGCCGGGTGTTCGTGCACCTGGGGCCGGTGGTTAACCCCGACGTCTGCGTCATCATCGCGGACTTTTTCATGCGCATCCACACCGTCAGATGGAGCATCGTCTCCGGCACCTGCGATAGCAAGCTGGTGGTCATTTTCCGCAACGATGGCTCGCGCAAAAACGCGGGACGCGTGGCCAAGGAAAGTTTTGGGAGTTTCGGCTCCGCGGGCGGCCACAAGACCATGGCCCGGGCGGAAATCAAC